>CAZNRO010000009.1:0-3966 GCA_964575745.1 uncultured Caldisericota bacterium
CATATGTTAAAATTATTCAGCACATGAATAATTTTTATTCAGAAGGTGAATAAATGTATAGAAAGAGATGGATAAGTAAAAGGATAAAAGAATCACTTAGCGTATGCCCTGTAATAGTAATAACCGGAGCAAGGCAGACTGGAAAAACCACATTTTTATTAAATGAGAGACCTTTTAAAGATTGGAGATATTTTAACCTTGATAACTTTGATACCCTTTCTCGTGCACAAAAAAGTCCTGAATCTTTGATTTCTGTAGAAAAGAGGATAGTTATAGATGAAGTTCAAAGGGTACCCAGTCTATTACTTGCGATAAAAGAGTATGTAGATAAGGAAAAGGATGCGCAATTTATACTATCAGGTTCAGCAAACATTTTACTTATGAAAGCTGTATCAGAAACACTCGCTGGAAGAAGTATATATTTTGATCTTCTTCCTTTTGCATACAGAGAGTGGAAGGAAGAGAAAACTCCATCATGGTTTTTTAGGATATTTAATGGGGATTTACCAAAAGAGAAAGAGTTTAAGCAACCTGACATAACAGAAATTATGCTGAAGGGCTTTATGCCAAGAGTTTTAAGAATTAAAACCTTAAAAAAAGCTCTCCTTTGGTGGGATGGATACACAAAGACTTACATAGAAAGAGACTTAAGAGACATCTCAAAAATTTTCTATCTATCAGATTATAAAAGACTGATGGAAATTCTCTCTATGAGAACTGGCTCTCTTGTAAATGAATCGGAGATATCGAACATACTTGGAATATCTCAACCTACGATTCACCGCTATATAAATACACTTGAGGTCTCCAACCTTTACATAAAAGTTAAGCCCTACCTTAGAAACTACTCTAAAAGGATAGTCAAAGCACCCAAAGGATACTTTATAGATCCCGGACTTACCTTCTATCTCTCAGGATACAAGAAGAATGATATTCCAAAGGAGTTTCTTGGTCATATATTTGAAAACACGGTGCTTCTTCATTTAAAGATCCTTTCTTCCCTTATGGACGGAGAAGTGTATTACTGGAGATACAGGGGAGGGATAGAAAGGGAGGTAGATTTTGTTTTCTATTACAACAAGACACCCCTACCTATAGAAGTGAAATTTAAAGAAAATATAAAATTCACAGATATAGAGGGTTTGGAGTTATTTATGGAAAAAAACAAAGATTCAAAATTTGGTATTGTTGTCTATACAGGAAATAAGTTAAAGTTCATAACCAGAAACATATTAGCTATCCCATGGAATATGCTCTGCTAAATGTAACAAAAGTTTGAAGAAAAAATCTTTATTGGTAGAATTAAAGTAATAATAAAAAATTTTGGAGGTTATTATGGAAAAAATAGGACTTGTAGTTGACACGGCAGGAGATTTACCAAGAGATATAGTGAAAGAATACAATATAAAAGAGGTTCCTTTCTATCTCTACTTTGAAGGAGAAGTAGATACGATGTACAAGGAAAATGTAACTATAACTCCAGAAGAATTCTACAAAATTATGAGACACAAGAAGAAACATCCAAGAACAGCTCAACCCAATATGGAAGATTATCTATCTGTGTTTGAAGAGGTTATAAAAGAAGGGAAGGATAAAATCCTTGTTATGACTTTGGGTTCAAAATTCAGCGGAAGCTTCCAATCTGCAGTTCTTGCAAAAGAGGAGATGAAAAATAGATATCCTAATGTGGAAGTTGAAATTATAGATACAAAATCTGCAACCTTTGGAGAGGGGATACAACAGATAACAGCAGCAAAACTTATAAGAAAGGGTGTTTTAAGTTTTGATGAGATTGTGAAAAAACTGAAAGGAATCAGGGAGAAAACGAATGTAATATTCACTGTAGAGGATTTATACTTTTTCTATCTTGGTGGAAGATTAGGAAAAGGCGCAGCTCTTATGGCAAATTTTATGAATGTTAAACCAGTTATGGAGATAAAAGATGGGGAGACCGCTCCTATAGAAAAAGTAAGGGGTAGAAAAAAGTCACTTGTAAGGATTGTAGAGATAGCAAAAGAGAGAATAAAGGATGTAAATAAACTTGTTGTTGGCTCACCTCATGCAGATTGTAAGGAAGATCAGGAGTTTCTAATACATCTTTTTAGAAAAGAAACTGGTTACATGGGACCAATATACACAAGAATTATGGGAACAACCATTGGTGCACATCCAGGACCGGGAACAACTGGTCTTTGCTTCTTTGAAGAAGATTTAGAGGGACTTGTTTAGCTGAATGAAGCTTACCGCATACATCTATCAGGGCATAGTTTACTCTCTTTTAAGGAAAGGTGAGAAAGAGAAAGTACTTAGTTTATTAAAAAGGTTAAGGGAAAGGGGAATTCTAACCTGCAAAACATACGAAAAATATGGGTTTCTTCTCATAAGAGATGGGGATTTAGATAAAGCAGAGGAGGTGTTAAAAGAGGGAATAGAAAAGTTTAAAAAATGTAGAGGGATCTTTAGACTCTTAAAGGAAATTTACATAAGAAAAGGGGAAATAGATAAAGCCATTCAGACTATAAAGATTGCAAAGGAAAACAACCCAGAAGTTTACTGGTACGATATAATACTCGGGGATATATACTACTATGAAAAAAAGGACCCTGAAACTGCTCTTTCATTTTACAAAAAACTCCTTGATAGAGATGATGTTCCGCTTACATCAGATATCAAATCTCCTGCAAGATATCTATTTAAAAGGCTCTCAAGGATTTACTATAAACTTGGTGATTATGAGAAGGCAATCTACTTCTACAAAGAATTTTATGAGCTCAAACCTTCAAATTTCTATGAAAACGATTTCTTCTACTATGGAGATGCCCTTTTTAAACTTGGAAAAAAGGAAGAGGCAGAGAAAATCTTTAAAGATGGAATAAAGAGAAGGTGTGGAAACATCATAAAGAAAAAGGTAAAAGAACTTGGACTAAATCTTGGTGAACCTGATGAAGCAAAGGAGAGGAAAGATGCAGAGAGAATACCAATTAAAACACCTCTAATTACAGAAAGAACAAATCTAATAGATTTAATAGATGATCTTACAAAGGATAAAAGAAGAAAAGGGGATATAATAACTGTTGCATCTTCTGTTTCAGCGATATCTCAGGGGAGAGTTTACTCTGTTGAAACTATAGATGTAAAACCTTTAGCAAAGATTCTTTCAAAGTTTGTCTCAAGAAATAGAAATACCCCTTTTGCAACCACTGCTCCGCTTTCAAATCCATATGCGATGCAGGTAGCTGTGGAGGAAGCTGGGGTTTTTAAAATTCTTTTGGCTGCTTTTATAGGTTTTATTGGAAAATTATTAAGAAGAAGGGGGTGGTTTTACATTATTGCTGGAAAGAATGTGGCACAGATTGATGACATGCCAGCCTCCATGCCTCCATACGACTACTATGTTATCCCTGGCCCAGAAAATCCTGATAGTTTTTGCGAAGAGATAAAGAAGAAAACTTCTTGTGAAGCATGCATTGTTGATGCAAACGATCTTGGAATAGCATGGGTTGTAGGAAAAAGCAATGGCGTTAATAAAAGCTGGGTTGAAGATGTTATGAGCGATAATCCTGCAGGAAATGAGGACTGGCAAACTCCCATAATAATTCTAAGAAAAAAACCTTAGGGATTTAGAAGTTCATCTGGTATCTTCCTTTCAGGCAGTATCTTTTCGTCTATTATCTGGGAAAGTGTCTTACTGTATTTTCCTGTTTCGTCTTTAGAATGTAGGAAATCAAGAAATTTATAAAAATACTCTGCCTGACTCTCTACACTATGAGTTACAACCCCATAAACACCAGAATCAAGAGAGTTAAAAACATCCTCTGCAAGTTTTTCTCTCTGTCTTGTGGTTATCTGATAATGTGCAAGCCACTTCCTCTCAATTCCATTCACCTTACCAACAAGAACAAATTCATTTATTCCCTTTTTAGGATCAGAGGCATCTCCAAGTCTTATAACCTCTCCAAAGTTTGC
>CAZNRO010000009.1:4066-28051 GCA_964575745.1 uncultured Caldisericota bacterium
TTCCCTTTTTAGGATCAGAGGCATCTCCAAGTCTTATAACCTCTCCAAAGTTTGCAAAACCTGAGCATGTATCATATATAATCTCATCAGGTAAACAGTTTTTGTCCTCTTCATCATTCATACAACCTGAATGAATATCTGGATTTATCATTTTTAACTTTGAAATAAGATCCTCTAATGTACCAAAGTAGTCCTCGGAAAAACCTTTCCTTTTTATTCTCTCTTTCTTTGCCACATCCTCTGAATAATTGGTGTAACCATCCCAATTTCCATGATAAATACTGTGATGATGAGCTGCTATCTCGTGTCCTTCCTCCTCCCATCTCTTCACCTCAGAAAGCCTTTCCGGGTCTTTAACAATGTAATCTGCCCACTGAGGAGAAAACATTAAAGTAAGTTTTATATTGTATTCATTAGCTTTCTTCACCATTTCTCTTAAAACAGAGAAAGATTTCTCTATCCTCTTCTCTCCTCCCGGCATATTGAAAGGTTCGTTGTGGATAGCTATAAAATAGTAAGGAATATTGGAGGGTTCACTATTTAAAAGTTTGTACAGAAAATCCCTTGTCCATGTCTCTATATCTTTTAAGTATCTCCATGGAGCATGACCTTCTCCTTCAAGGGGGTGAAACTCATTGAAAATACCAAGTTCATCAAGTTTATTTTTAAGCCTTTCTACCATTTCAAAAGGAACAACCTTATCCTCTGTTCCGTGAATAATAAGAAGAGGGGGATCAGTCTGTTTTATCTCATTAAAATTTAATAACTCTCCCCACAGAGAAATTACTGCAAAGATTCCTTCCTTATTCCAGGTATCTGTATAGGCAAGGTGAAGTGATGTTATGGCTCCAGCTGAGGAACCACCAACAGCAATGTGGTTAACATCTATCCTGAATCTATCACTATTTTCTCTGAAGAAATCTATAGATTTTCTTGCATCCTCCACAGCATCCTTTATAGCTTCATCAAACTCACTTATAGGTCTTTTTCTCAATCTATAGTTAATAGAGGCAGTAACATAACCCCTCTTTGCAAAATACTCACAAAGGGAAACAATAGCTTTATTTGTCTTGTCACCTGCTACAAATCCGCCCCCATGAATCCAGATAATAAGCGGTCTTTTATCCTCACTATCCCCCTCTGGCTCATAAACATCAAGTTTAAGCTCTATTCTTTTACCTACATAATCTACACTTTCTCCATAAACGATATCTTTCTCAACAGAAACCTTACTAAAAATTTCATCATAATAGCGAGTTTTTTCTTCATCCTTAGGGATTTCATTATCCTGAGGAATACATGAAGAAAGAATAAAAATCAACACAAGAGAAAAAATCACACCATATTTCAGTTTCATAAATTATAACCTCCACATAAAAATACAAAAATTTAAGTATTTTGTTTCATGAAATTTATTTAGAGGAGCTTATTTTTGATTATGGAAAAGATTTCTTCTCCGATTTCTTCTTTTGATCTACTTCCATCAATCACATAGATTCTTTCTGGATACATCTTTGAAAGTATTAGATATCCATTCCTTACTCTCTCAAGAAAGGAAACACCCCTCTTTTCAATTCTGTCAAAATCTCTTACTCTCTTTAAGGACTCACTTGGAGAAATGTCCAATAAGAATGTTATATCAGGGTCAAGAAGCGTTATCTCTCTGTGCACCTTCTCTATAAACGATATGGAAACTCCTCCTCCATATCCCTGATATGCAACTGATGAGTCTTTAAACCTTTCTGAAATAACAATTTTACCCTTTCCTATCTCCTCCATAATCTTTTTGATATGTGCATTTCTATCTGATGCAAAGAGGAGAAATTCGGTTAATGGATCAATCTCTTTATCAAACTTTAAAAGCACCTCTCTTATTTTCTCTCCTAAATCTGTTCCGCCAGGCTCCTTTGTCCAGAAGACATCAAAACCCAGTCCTTCCAGATTTTTCTTCAGCAATTTCGCCTGAGTGGATTTACCACATCCATCAATACCTTCAAAGGTTATAAAGTATCCGCCTATTTTGGAAATATTATCACGCATCTAAAAGGCTCCTCTCCTTGACTTTCAGATCTTAAACCAAACTCTCTTATAATTTTATGCTGTATTTTCCTTATCTCTGCCGGAGCAGGATAAAGGGGATAAGGTTTTCCTGTAGCAAGAACCTCTCTTACCCCCTCCTCTATCTCCTTTATATAATCCCTCTTTCTGTCTAGAAAGGTATTCCTTAAATCAATGCATAGTTTTCTAATCTGCTTTTTTGTATTTGATTTAACTCTTAAAACTTCTATTCCCCTCTTCTGTGCTTCCCTTACAAGTCCTGGATTTCTCCTCTCCTGAGTCTTTGATATTATCAGTGCCTCAGCTTCATCAAGATCGTTAACAAACTCCCAATCCAGTCCCACAGATCTTAAACCCTGTTCAAGATAATCTCTTGAGACACCGTATGTGAAGATCTTCAAAGGCTTGTATTTGGGAAGCTTTTCTACCTCCCTTTCAGATTTTATTTCAATCTTTCCCCCCTCTTTTCTCCTTCTTATCTCAGGATTTAAAGGATAGCCACGCAAATACTTATCTACAACCTCAGCAACATCATAGTAAACCGCAAGGGTATCTCTGTCTCTTATTTCTACCAGGATATCAAAAGAAGGGGGTGAAGACCTTTCAAGTACAGTTTTCTGTGTTCCTCTTCTCTGAGCCTCCTCATCACCAAGTATAACTGTTGTAATTCCTCCGAGAAGATCAGAAAGAACAGGATTTATAAGTAAGTTATCAAGGGTGTTTCCATGAGCAGTAGCAATGAGTTGTACTCCTCTTTCTGCAATTGTCCTGCAGGCTTCAGCTTCATCCTTTCTTCCAATCTCATCAATTATTATCACTTCAGGCATATGGTTCTCAACAGCTTCTATCATTACATCAGCTTGAGTTCTTCCAAATGGAACCTGCATTCTTCTTGCTGAACCTATAGCAGGATGTGGTATATCTCCATCTCCTCCAATTTCATTAGAGGTATCAACGACAACTACCCTCTTCTTTAATTTGTCACTTAAAACCCTTGCAGCCTCTCTTAAAAGAGTGGTCTTTCCAACTCCAGGGCGTCCCAAAAGTAAAACACTCTTTCCCGTTTCAAAGAGATCCCTTACAATATCTATAGTTCCATATATTGCTCTTCCAACCCTTAAAGTTAGACCAACTATAGCTCCTCTTCTGTTTCTTATACAGGAGATTCTATGAAGAGTTCTTTCAATCCCTGCTCTATTATCTCTGTCAAACTCGCCAACCCTACTTCTTACATACTCTATATCTTCACGGGACACAGGTTGATCAGATAAATACTGAAAAGAATCAGAGAATCTTGCTTCAGGTCTCCTTCCAAGATCAAGCACCACCTCAATGAGGTTTTCCCATCTATTCAATTTTTCCAGTTCCCTCCTTATGTGAGGAGGGAGAACTGACATAAAAGCTTCTTTTTCAAACTCACTCAGTTTTTTTAATTCCTCTTCTCTTGTCATCTCTTTCTTCCTTCCCAGAAAAATTTCTCAATATCATCTATAACCTTTGAGAGATTTGAAAATAGATTGTTCAAATCAAACTCTTCTGTGTTCAGTCTGTAAACTGGACATAAATTAAAGCCTTCTATCCATTCCTCATAGGCTTCATTTAATCTCTTCAAATAACTTGTTTTTATGCTCTTCTCGTAAACTCTTCCCCTCATCTCTATTCTCTTTTTTAAAACCTTAACTGGAGCATAAAGATATATAAGAAGATGGGGTGAAGGAAAATCCTTTATTACTCTATCATAAACTTCTCTATATAAATTATACTCTCTCTTAGTTAGAACAAGTTTTGCAAAGATTTCTGCATCTTCATAGATGGTTCTATCTATTATAAAGGAATCCGAGCTCTTTTCGATAATCTCAAGAATTTTAAGGCGAGAGAGAAGGAAAAAGAGCTGTGAGTGGAGTGCCCATCTCTTTGGATCCTTATAGAAATTTTTTAAAAAGGGGTTTTTATCCTGAGGTTCAGGGACAATGGAGAAGTTCCATTTCTTAGAAAGTATCTTTGCCAGTGTGGATTTTCCAACCCCAATATTTCCACATATGGCAACAACAAATTTTCCCATACTCTAATTTTAGTAGGTTTTTAGAACTTTTCAAAGGATACAATCTCTTCAAATGGTTTCCTTTTCTTTTTAGGAATTTTCTTTTCCCTTGGATATCCAAGGGTGAGGAGTGCAACAACCCTTACATTTTCTGGAATTTTAAGCAACTCTTTAACGATTTTCTCATTAAAATCACCTATCCAGCATGTTCCAAGACCAAGATGAGTTGCCTGAAGGGTCATATGATCTACGGCAATGCCTATATCAAGAACAGCGCTATCAAACCAATAACCCATGGGAAAACCATCTCTAACTTTGCAAGCAACAATAAGGACAGGTGCTTCAGCAATGAATTTACCCCATGTGGTAGGTTCTGCAATCTTTCTTCTTGTCTCTTTATCCCTTACAACTATGAACTTCCATGGTTGATAGTTGCATGCAGAGGGTGCAAGTCTTCCAGCTTCAAGAACCTCTCTTAATTTCTCCTCCTCCACATCCTTATCAAGGTACTTCCTAACACTGTACCTCTCAAGTATCTCCTTCAAAATCAACTGAATCACCCCCTTTATTCAGTTAAAAGTGTCTCTATATATTGCTCAAGCTTTGCTTTAAGATCAGGAACAAGTCCTTCTATCTCTATAACTATCCTTCCCTGTTTATCAATAAGAACAAATCTTGGAATTCCTGTGACTTTATATACCTCTGCAACACTAAAGGCATTTATAAGTATTGGGTAATCCATGTTGTTTTCATTAACATATTGAGCAACTTTATCCATGTCGCTTTCTCTGTCAAGATTTATACCTAAGGCTACAAAGCCCTTTTTATGATATTCATTGTAGATTGAAACTATTATTGGAGTTGATCTTCTACATGGGCCACACCATGTAGCCCAAAAATCTAAAAGAACAACCTTTCCTTTAAAATCGGATAAGGATAGAGCACCACCATCAAGGGTAGGTAATGTAAAGTCTGGAGCCTCTTTCCTGTTTGAAGTGTCAAGTTTTGGCGTATCACTTTTATTGGCATTCCCTGTTGAGCACGAAACAAGTAAAACAAGGAGGAGTGCTACAATTATCAATCTTTTTATCATTTTTTCCTCCTCTTCTTTTTGGATATTTTTCTCTCGTTAAGAATTCTCTTACTCCATCTCTTTGCACTGTAAAACACATACCAGAAGGGAAGCATAATTGATAGAGCATACACTATAACTCCTACTATGTTTAAAACAAAAAGTGTGCTGGAGGATGGATTTATTTTCTCAAACAGTGGCAAAAGAACTCTAAATGAGAGTGTATTTTTTAGGATTATTCCCAAAAGTAGGGAGGATAAACCTATGGGAAGAAAGAACAAACCTACAGTTAAACCTTCAGAGAGAAATTCAGATGGTTTTTTATCTTTTCCCTTCTTCACCTCTGCTCCTACAAAGGAGAAAAAGTGAGCTCCCACAGATACAAGATAAACAAGAATTACTGCAAGAAATGGACCTCTCAAGGATATTATCTTCATGTCTTTAAAGACTTCTCTTAAAATAAAGAAGAGAATTATAAGATGGGGGATAAGAATAAAGACTACAAAGGTTGTTATCTTTCCCCAAAGGGCTTTTATCTTTGGAAACTTTTCTCTTATCGTTCTGTACATAAATACACCGAAGTAGACAAGCACAAAAAGACCTGCTGCAAGGGAAACGAAGTATCCAAAGGCTTCAAAGATGTTAGCAGGGAAAGTAGAGAAATAGACGGAAAATCCTTTAACTGTTTTTTCTGGAAGGTTGAGGGCAATCAGTGTTCCTCTTCCTGTGAAGAGGTAGGTAAATCTCTTCATGCTTTCAACAAAGAAGTAAGAGATATAGAATAGAGGAATTCCAATCCATGAGAGAAAGATATTTCCAAGAAATATAAGAGCTCCAAAAACAAGAGAAAAAACAAGATAAACAAGTGGATTTTTAAGAAAAGCAAACTTGTTAAGATAGGTCTGGGTTAGAGATAGTGTCTTCAGTCTTAAAATGAATTCAGGATTTTGATTTAAAGATGGAACGAGAAATGCAATTAGAAGGAGAAATATTATAAAATTAACAACAAATAAAAAATGAGGATGAAGAGAATATACTTTAAGTATAAAATCTTCAATATGTTTTTTCATGCTTAGTCCTCCTTAAGGAATTTATCCTTCATATTATACCATAAGGAAAATATTATATAATCAGTATAAAGACAAAGGAGGAATAAATGAGAACATTTCTTGCTCTACCGATAAGAGATGATGTGAGAAAAAAAGTTAATTCCTTTGTAAAGGATATCTCAACAGGAATAAAATCAAAGGTAAAGTGGGTTGAAGAGGAGAATCTTCACTTCACCATATTTTTCTTTGGAGAGATTGATAAAAGAGAGGTAGAAAGAATAGAATCTGTAATAAACGAAAAAGCTACTCTTTTAAAGAAGTTCAACGTCAAATTGAGTGATTTATCCTTTTTCCCGAATGAAAGAAGGGTAAGGGTTGTGTGGATTGGGGTAAAAGAGGGGAGCGATAAAATGAAGTCTATATACTCAACTCTTTACCCGGAATTTAGTAGATTCTTAAAGATAAGAAAGGAAAACTTTATACCACATCTTACCATCGGAAGGGCAAAATTTGGACTGAGTGACAGTGAAGTGAAACTCTTAAAGGAAAGAAATCTAACTACATCGTTATTTACAATAGATAGGTTAATTCTCTTTGAATCAAAACTTACCCCAAAAGGTCCAATTTATACCCCTCTTAGAACTTTTTTCTTTAAAGGCTAAGTTTTATAAGAAAATCTTATAAATAAATTATAATTTATTTAGAAAGAAAGAGAAGGAGGAGTTATGAAGGTTCTAAAAGAGAAAAGAATAAAAGACAAGATAATTCAGGTGGTTAGAGGAGATATTACAAAGGAAGAGGTTGATGCAATAGTTAACGCTGCAAATAAGTATCTATCTCACGGTGGTGGTGTGGCAGGAGCTATCGTAAGAGCCGGGGGTTACATAATACAGGAGGAGAGTAACAAAATCGTGGAAAAGAATGGACCTCTAAATACCGGGGATGCCGTGATAACAACTGCTGGGAGTCTTCCGTCAGAGTATGTAATACACACAGTTGGTCCTGTCTGGGGAGAAGGAGACGAGGAAAATAAATTAAAGAAAGCTATTTTGAGTGTTCTCAGGTTGGCAACAGAGAAGAAATTGGAAAGTATCTCCATACCTGCTGTAAGCTGTGGAATATTTGGTTTTCCAAAGAAAAAGGGAACGAAAATAATATACGAAACTGTAAAAGAATTTTTAGAAAATGAAGAAACAAGCCTTAAGGCTGTAAGACTGATAGGGATAGGAGAGGAGATACCCTCCCTTTTTGTTCAAGCAATGGATTAGGAAGGTGGATTTATCTCTACCGGTTTATTCAAATCTTCCAGCACAAAACTAACTTCCGTAGTAACTGTTTTCCCTTCCTCGTTAAAACCTTTGTCAACAACAGAGATTTTCCTTATAATTCCACTCTCCTCACCAAGATAGACAAAACCACTGGATTCAGAGAAAGCATCCTCCCATTGAATCTCAAAAACAGTACACTTCTCATCACCAAAAGTTGTCTCTTTTAAGAATGTGAATGAAGATGGTTCAGCCTTCATGGTGAAGAAATCAACTATGTCTGAAAGTCTTAGAATTGGAATGTTTTCTGATTCTTTCTTTTCAATCTTTTTGAATTCCTTATCCTTATCATCTCTTAAATACACATAATCATTGATAATATACACCTCTGTGTAAGAAATGTTCTCTCCCTCCTCTTCAGATATAAAGTGGATTCCCTTTCCAAGAGAGTATGAAAGTTTTATTGAGAATGTATCTTTGCTTCCATCAGTTTCACTCTCAATAAGATACTCTGCATTGTAGCTTTTAAGAGCTGATACCTTTTCTTTAAAATCCTCCACCAGTTCACTGAATGTAAATGGCTCAAGGGAGATTTCTATGGTTTGGAGGCCAAAATTTGCGGGGAATACCTCTTCAAATGTTTTGTATCCTGGTTTCTCCACCGTTATTACCTTTTTCATAGGAGGAGAAAAGGCTCTAAACCTTCCATCTTTGTCTGTTTCAAGTTTTGTGAGTTTGTTTATCGTTACTTTTGCACCACTTAAGACCTTTCCTGTTTTAGAGTCATACACAAGTCCTTCTATGTGGTTTACTGTAAGAAGATAGAAAACTCCTCCCACTATTATCAAAACAACTATTAATAAAATAATCCATCCCTTCTTGCTCATCTTTTTCCCTCTAATTTTTTAATTATTGTTTTAAACCATGAAACGAAGTTGTCCCATGGGTTTCCTATTTTTATATCTTTATTATACAATTCCCAGAGGGATTTGTTAAATTCTTTTATCCTCTCTTCACCTTTTGTATACATCATGTCTCCCTTCACAAGCTCCTTAATCTTTTCAAAGTATGCCCTCTTCTCTTCGTCTGAGAGTGAAGAGAGACTCTCTGGAACGACATCTGTTATCTTCACTATGTGGAGTCCAAACTTTCCTCTTATCACTTCACTTACATCTCCTTTATTCATTGAGAACACAGTTTTTGATAGTGACGGATCGGAAATTGTCCCTTTTCTAAACCAGCCAAGATCTCCTCCTTTATCTTTTGTAGACTCATCATCTGAAAATTCCTGGGCGAGTTTTCCAAAATCTTCTCCATTGAGAATGTACTTCCTTATCTCTTCAAGTTTCTCTATCTTCTTCTCTACATCCTCTGGTTTATCCTCAGTTGAATCAATAAAGAGAAATATGTGAGATACCCTCCTTGCACCGGCATAGAATCTTGTTCTCTCTATAAAGTAATCCCATGCCTCCTCGTCGGTTATCTTTAAGTCCTTTAAAACAGAGGCATAAACTTTGTCTGAGAGAAGTGCCTCCCTAACTATGGTCTCTATATCTGATTCAAGAAGCTGAAATTTACTGAGTGCCTGCTTGTAAACTTCATCCTCAGAAAGTCCTGTTGCTTTCCTCATCCTTTCAATTTCATCCTGAACCTCTTTATCTGAGACAGTGATACCATGTTCCTTTGCCCAGTGATCAAGGAGAATGTTTTCCACCATTTCGTTTATTGTATTTTTCCTTATTGCCTCAATGTCTGCCTGAGAAAGTTCTATGTTCTTATCCTCATAATCCTTTATCTTCCTTCTTACAGCAGCATTAACTTCTGTTTTATATATCCTCTCATCAAAGACCTTTGCTGCTATATCTCTTTGAGAGAACATCCAGAGAGAGATACCTAATATAATTATCAGTATAAGGAGTGGTATTCTCACATACCTAAAGATGTTTAAAAATGTCTTTTTTATTTTCTTTTTTTTCTTGTCTAAAACCTTCTTCATTATGGATTATTCTCTCCAGAATTCTCCTGAACTGACTCTCTAATCTTGGAGAGCCAATTTTTAATAGGATTAAGAAAATGCTTCTTTAAATAGGATGTAAGTTCATCCCAGAGGTTCCCCTCTTTTACACCAAATTCTTTTTTCTTCTCTTCGAGCCACTTCTTTTTAGCTTCATTTCTTCTCTTTGTCTCGAGGCTTTTGATAATATCGTCCTTTACATCCTCAAATTTTGCTTTGACCTCGGGAAGTTTATCCTCTACAAAAACGATTTCATAGCCTTGAGATGTAAGGAAAGGTTTTGAAAATTCTCCCTTGTTGAGAGTAAAAACATTCTTGTCCCACTCTTCTCCTCTTGAACCTTTTGCAACCTCTCCAAGTTCTCCACCTTTATCTTTTGTTGCCTCATCCTCAGAATAGTTCTTTACGAGTTCATCAAAGTTTGCACCATTCAAAAGATCATTGTATATCTTTTCTGCAAGTTGTTGTTTCTTCGTTCTATCTTCAGGAGTCATGTTCTTGTCTACCTTTAAGAGAATGTGCTTAACCTTTACTCTCTCAGGCTTATTGTATGTTTCGCCCTTTGTCTTTACTCCAAGAACCTGAATAATGTGAAAACCGTATTTAGTTTTCACGAGAGGGCTTACCTCACCGGGCTTAAGGGAGAAAGCTGCCTCTTCAAACTCTTTCACCATCTTACCTTTACCAAACCAGCCAACATCTCCACCATTGTCTTTGCTTCCGGGATCATCTGAGTATTTTTTCGCCATTTCAGCAAAATCTGCGCCATTTAAAATCTTTTCTCTTATCTCCTCTGCTAATTTCTTTTTCTCCTCCAAAGTTTTCTCATCAGCATCCTCAGGAACCTTTATAAGAATGTGTCTTGCATGCACTTGAGTGATTTCACTGAAGTATTTTAGGGCATCGTCTTCTGTCACTTTTATCTTTGAGTAAACCGGTGCAAGCACCTTTCTTTCAAGAATATCTGGAATTACATACTTTTCAATCTCTTTTCTTAAGTTTTCCTCATTCTTAAATCTGGATTGTGCAAGTGCCTTTTCGTATGCTTCCTCTGATTCAAATCCACTCTTTATGTTCTCTATCTGTCTATCCACTTCCTTCTTTATCTCTTCATCGGTAGGCTTTACATCGTTTCTCTTTGCATACTCTTCAATAACAGCCTGATTTATCAAGTCATTTCTTGTCTGTTCTACGATCTGTTCTATTATTGACTTGTATTGAGGGTCATCTGGATCTATACCCATACTTCTGTACTGATTCTTTATAGCTTCAACCCTTTTTTCTATCTCTGCCTTTTTAACAACGGTGGAACCAACTTTCGCTTCAATGCCCCTATCCTTGTAAGCGAGGGCAAAGGTTATTCCTCCTGCAACAAGGATAGCTACGATGAACATTATTATTGATTTTATTATAATGCTCTTTATCCTTCCTTTACCTTCAGTTTTCTCCTTCTCTTTAAGTTTTCTCTCCTTTTTTATCTTCTGTAACCTTCCCATACACTACCTCCTATATTTCTTCTTAGTCAATCTAACTAATTTTATAATAAAAGAGAGAAAAGGTAAAGGCTACTAAATTCTTAAACCTTAAAACTTGGAAAACCCTACCTGTTGTGCTAAAATTTTAGAGTAAATTTTGGAAACTATAAGGAGGAAGATATGGCAAAGAGAACAAAGTCTGCATTAAAGAATGCAAGAAAGGACTTAAAGAGGAGATTGAGAAATAAATATTATAAGACGAGAACAAAAAATCTCATTAAATCTGTATTTCTTGCAGAAAACAGAGAGGAAGCTGAAAAGAGATTGAAAGAGGCAATCTCTTTTATTGATCATGCAACATCAAAAGGGGTCTTTCATAAAAATACAGCAGCAAGAAAGAAGAGTAGATTGGTGAAGAGATTCTCAGAGTTTATAATAAAACTTGAGGAGGAGAAGCTTAAGGCTATTTAAGTTATTAGAACTATTTAGTAGGAAAATGTATTAAGAGTATTATGTTATAAAGGGAGGTTTTCTAATGGGAGTATATAAGGTTTCAGTGGTAATAGAAAAAGATGAGGATGGATATTTTGCTTATTGTCCAGAATTACAGGGTTGTTATTCACAAGGTAATACCTATGAGGAAGTTTTAGAAAATATAAAGGATGCTGTGAAGTTACACATAATGGATAGATTGGAAGAGAAGGAAAAAATACCGAAAGTTGAAGTAATTAATCTTACATCAGTAGAAGTAAGTATATGAGTGATAAACTCCCAAGAGTAACAGCAAAGGAAATTATAAAAGTTCTTGAGAACAAAGGTTTCCGTTTGGTAAGACAAAGTGGCAGTCATAAAATATATAAAAACAGTAAAGGTGTGCGTGTAACGGTACCATATCATCCCGGAAAAATTTTGCACCCTAAGTTATTTAAAGCTATATTAAAAGATGCGGAGCTTACTATAGAGGATTTTGAGAGGATACTAAAGAAAGGAAAATAAACTCTGAGGCTTACATCTTTAGAGAAATAACTTCAAGGAGAGTCCGTGGATCACCCTTTCCTATCTTTATAGCTTTTTCCACATCCTCAAGATAAAAGAGTAACTTCATAAGTTTATTAATATCTATTTCTCTTGCCTCTCTCTCATATATACCAAAGAGAAAAGGAGAGATGTTCATAACTTTTTGAATCTCCTTTGGTTTAAGCCCCTGCATGAGAGAGACTTTGACATCAAAAATATTTATTACTCTATTCATTAGAATGTAGAATATCCTCTCTATATTTTCACCCCTATCTATCATCTCTTCTATAAAGAGAATAGTCTTTCCTTTTCTTCCCTCAAAGAAGAGATTTGAAATGTCAAATATAGATGTTGAGGATATGGGATAAACATATCTTTCTATATCTTCCTTTGTAATCTCTCTCTTATCAGTGGATAGGGAGATTTTCTCAATCTCTGTTATAAGATAATCAAGATCAGCTCCCACATTGTAGATAAGGGAGTACACACCAGATTCGTCTACCACTTTCCCGTTCTCTTTAAACTTCTTTCTTATCCAAGTCTTTAAAACTCCTTCTGGAAGTGGTATGTCTTTAACAATTCTTACTAAAGCGGAAAATGCATCTTTCGGAGTTGGTATTTTTCCTTCTGAATCCTCAAACACAACAATCCTGTTGTCCTTTTCAATTCTCTCCCACTTAAATCCTTTAATCTTTCCTGCATCTTTAACATAAAAAAGAGTGGAGGAAAAAAAGAAAGAGGGAGAATTTATCTCCCTCACTATACTTGAAAAATCTCTTCCCTTTCCATCTATCAAACTTATAGAATCAACTTTCAATGCATCCTTTAATTTTTCAATCACCTGATTCTTTATATACTTTCCACTCCCTTGAAGAACATAAAAAGGGAATATTTTCTTTTTTTCTATCTCTTTTAAAACATCTATATAACTAACTCTTTGAGAGGACTTCTTTTTTCTCAACTTTTTTAAATGTTAACTCCTCTCCCTCTCTATCAACAAGGATTGTGTCACCTTCCTGAAATATTCCCTCAAGGAGTTTTTCTGAGAGGGGATTTTCAAGTTCTCTTAAAATTGTTCTCCAGAGTGGTCTTGCACCAAATTTCTTATCAAAGCCTTTCTCCACAAGAAAATCCTTCGCACTCTCTGTAAGTTCAAGAGTTATGTTCTTCTCATCAAGTTCTTTTCTCACTCTCTTCATCATTATCTCAAGTATCTCCTTTACCTCTTCTTTGGTAAGGGGCTTAAAGACTATAACTTCGTCAATTCTATTCAAAAGCTCTGGCTTGAATGTCTTTTTAAGATCAGAAAAAACCCTATTCTTTAACTCTGTATAGTTTTCGTCATCCTCTTTGACAAAACCAAATTTCTTCATTGATTCAAAGTTTGTTCCTATGTTTGAGGTAAGTATTATTATAGTATTTCTAAAATCTACAATATGACCTTGAGAGTCTGTAAGTCTTCCAGAATCAAGAATCTGAAGAAGAATATTAAAGACCTCTGGATGTGCCTTCTCTATCTCATCAAAAAGAATTATTGAATAAGGTCTTCTTCTAACAGCTTCTGTGAGTTGTCCTCCCTCGTCATAACCCACATATCCTGGGGGAGAGCCAATCAATCTTGAAACAGAAAACTTTTCCATATATTCACTCATGTCCAATCTTACAAGAGAATCCTCACTTCCAAATAGTATCTCTGCAAGCGCCCTTGCAAGTTCTGTCTTTCCAACACCTGTTGGCCCAAGAAAGAGGAAGGAGCCAATTGGTTTATCTGGATCTTTAAGACCAGCCTTTGCTCTCCTTATTGCTTTGGATATAGCCTGTATTGCCTCCTCCTGATCTACTATTCTCTTATGAAGTTCTTCCTCAAGATGAAGAATCTTCTCTCTCTCCTTCACCATTATCCTCGTAACAGGAATGCCTGTCCATGTGGAAACTACCTCAGCCACATCTTCTGCTTTCACCACAGGGAATTTCTCCTCCCTTTCCTTTTTCCATTTCTCTCTCTTTTCTTCAATCAGAGCTCTTAATTTTTGCTCCTTGTCTCTTAATTTTGCTGCTTCCTCAAACCTCTGTGATTGTATGGCTTTTATCTTCTTATCCTTGATGTCCTTTACCTTCTCCTCAAGTTCAACTATATCTGGTGGTGTCACACTTGAGCGGAGTCTAACCTTTGAACTTGCCTCATCTATCAAATCTATAGCTTTATCAGGAAGAAACCGTGATGTTATATATCTTGTTGAAAGTTTCACCGCCTCAACAAGGGTCTCATCAGGTATCTTTACTTTATGGTGAGCCTCATATTTGGGCCTTAAGCCTTTAAGAATTTTAATGGTATCGTCAAAACTTGGCTCTTCAACTATTATTGGCTGGAATCTTCTTTCAAGGGCAGAATCCCTCTCTATGTACTTTCGATAATCTTTAAGAGTGGTGGCTCCAATACATTGAAGTTCCCCTCTTGCAAGAGCAGGTTTCAAAATATTAGAGGCATCAATCGCTCCCTCTGCACTTCCTGCACCTACAAGGGTATGAAGCTCATCAAGAAAGAGAATTATCTCTCCCTTTGCTCTCTTAATCTCATTCAATACCCTCTTCATTCTCTCTTCAAACTCACCTCTGTACTTTGTGCCTGCTACAAGAGAAGAGAGATCAAGGGCAACAATTCTTTTATTCTTCAATAAATCTGGTATTTCACCTTTTACTATCTTTTGAGCAAGTCCTTCGACAATGGCAGTCTTACCAACACCGGGATCTCCTATAAGTACAGGGTTGTTTTTCGTTCTTCTGCATAGTATCTCTATCACCCTTTGTATTTCCTTCTCTCTTCCAATTACAGGATCAAGTTTATCGTTGGATGCAAGGTGGGTTAAATCTCTTGAAAATTGATCAAGGGTTGGAGTTTTTGTCTTCCTCTGAGAAGACTCCCTTTTACTTCTACCGGAACCAAACTTTTTCTCCTCTATAAGCACATAGAGTTCTTCTCTTAACTTCTCAGGATCAACACCAAGCTCCTCAAGTATCTTTATAGCCATACCCTCCCCTTCTTCTATTATTCCTAAAAGGATATGCTCTGTATCAACATAGTAATCACCCATTTCCTGGGCAATCATTCTTGCAAGTTCAAGAATTCTCTTGACTCTTGGAGTTAAAATTATTTTCTTTGAGGAATAGTAAACCTCCTCACTTCCAATACCTGCCACCATCTCTCTAACCTTAGAAGCAACCTGACCATACTCTACATGAAACATTGATAGAGCCTGAGATGCAACTCCCTGGCCAAGTCTTGAAAGTCCAAGTAGTATATGTTCAGTACCAATATAATTATTATTCATTCTCTGGGCTTCTTCTTGAGCAAAGAAGAAGGCCTGTCTTGAGCTATCTGTAAGATAATCCCAGAATTCCATGTTCACCTCCAGTTCCAATTTAATTATACCATCAATAAATAAAAAGATTTCTTTAGATTTAGAAAAAATTTTCATTTGACTTGAAAATCTGTGGGGTGTAAATTAAAAGAAAGAGCATTAAAATCCTAAGGAGGCAGCATGAGTAAAGTAAATCTCACAAAACAAGCAATTTTTGTCCTTGAAAAAAGATACCTCAAAAAAAATGAGAAAGGGGAAGTTATAGAAAGCCCTGAGGATATGTTTGAGCGTGTGGCAAAAACAATAGCAGAGGCAGATAAGATCTATGACAAGGAAGCTGATATAGAAAAAACCTATAATGAATTTTTAAAGGTAATGGAAGAGTTAAAATTTATACCAAACTCTCCAACACTTATGAATGCCGGAAGAGAGTTAGGTCAGCTCTCAGCCTGCTTTGTTTTACCTGTAGGTGATTCTTTAACAGAAATATTTGATGCGATAAAGCATGCTGCATTAATCCATCAATCAGGAGGAGGAACAGGTTTTTCATTCTCAAGATTGAGACCAAAAGGTGATATAGTTAAGAGCACGATGGGTGTTGCCTCAGGGCCTGTATCATTCATGAAGATATTTGATGTAGCCACTGATACCATCAAACAGGGAGGGGTAAGAAGAGGAGCAAATATGGGCATTTTGAGAGTTGACCACCCAGACATTCTTGAATTTATAACAGCAAAGGACGAAAAGGGTGTTCTCACGAACTTTAACATCTCTGTTGCAATAACAGACGAATTTATGAGAAGGTACTTTGACGATGAAGAATATGAACTTATAAATCCAAGAGATGGAAAGGTTTGGAAAAAGTTAAGGGCAAAGTATGTTTTTGATTTAATAGCAGAACATGCCTGGAAAACAGGTGACCCAGGTGTAATTTTTATAGATACCATAAATAAACACAATCCTACACCCAATGTTGGGGAGATAGAATCCACGAACCCCTGCGTGGTTGGAGATACTCTTGTAGCTACAGATGAAGGACTTGTTGAGGCAAGAGACCTTAAGAATGGAATGAGAGTATGGAATGGTAGAGGATGGAACAAGATAGAGGAAGTTATAAATAATGGAGTAAAAAAGATATATAAAATTACTTTGAAATCTGGGTTGGAGATTAGAGTAACTCCTGAGCATAAACTTATGACAGAGAATGGATGGAAAGAGGTGAGGGACTTAAAACTTCATGATAGAGTTTTTGTTCCTTTAAATTATCCACAGGTAAAATCTAAAAAAGCAAAAGATATAGAATTTTTTGAACTTATTGGATATTTTATTGGAGATGGATCTTTAAGCAATTCAAATCATGTATCTTTGCACGTAGGAAGCGACTTAGAGCTCGTCAATCATTTTTCTCCCATACTTGAGAGATTCTCCGGCTCATCTTACATTGTGGAGAGGGAGAACCAATTTATAGTGGATACTCATGTAAAGCAATTTGCAGAGGAAATTAGAGGAATCTTTGGAATAGAAACTTCCAAAAGCATAGAAAAGGAGATTCCTAAAAAATTCCTGAGGGAGGATACAGAATCCATAAAAGCACTTCTTAGAGGAATATTTTCTTCTGATGGAACAGTTTATGAATCAAAAGGAACTATCACGGTTGCTCTCTCTTCCTCCTCAAAGAAACTTCTAAAACAGGTTCAGATTCTTTTACTCTATCTTGGTATCCCATCTACATTAACAAAGGAGAAGGGGGAAGAGACAAAAACCATAAAAGGAAAAACATATAAGACAAACTCCACTCACAGAATCTTAATCTCTGGAGAAAGAGCGAACTTATTCTTTGAAAAAATAGGATTTATTGGGAAAAAGAAAGAGAAGTTTAAGAAACTTATAAGAAACAAAAATACATACTCAACACTAAAAAAGTATGAATATCAGGAAATTATGAGCATAGAGGAAGATGGCGAGGAAGAAGTTTTTGATATAACTGCACCGCCAGAGTATACATGGATAACCAATGGAATATTAAGCATGGACTGTGGTGAGCAGCCTCTTCTACCTTATGAATCGTGTAATCTTGGCTCCATTGATGTATCTAAGTTTGTGGTAGATGGAAAGATTGACTATGACTCCTTAGGAGAAGTCGTAAGAACTGCGGTTCATTTTCTTGACAATGTAATTGATGTAAATAGATTCCCGCTTCCTGAAATTGAAAGGGAAACAAAGGGTAATAGAAAAATAGGATTAGGAGTGATGGGATTTCATGATCTACTCATAAAACTAAGGATTCCTTACGATTCAGAAGAAGCACTTAAGGTTGCAGAGGACGTAATGAGCTTTATAAATAGGGAAGGCTGGAAGAAATCAGAGGAACTTGCAGAAAAAAGAGGAGTTTTTCCCAATTGGAAGGGAAGCGTATTTGAAAAAGAGGAAAGAAAGGTCAGAAATGCAACAATCACTACAATTGCCCCAACTGGATCTATAAGTATAATTGCTGGTTGTTCCTCTGGAATTGAACCTTTATTTGCTTTAGCCTTCAAGAGAAAAGTAGCTATAGGAGAGTGGAATGAGATACATCCAATATTTGAAAGTGAGCTTAAGGAACGAGAACTCTATTCAGAAGAGTTAATGGATAAAGTTATTGAAGAGGGGAGTATTCAGGATATAGAAGAAATTCCAGAGGATATGAAAAGAATATATGTTACTGCTCATGATATACACTGGGAATGGCATGTAAAGATGCAGGGAGCCTTTCAAAAGTACACAGATAATGCCGTTTCAAAAACAGTAAATCTCCCTCATGATGCTAAGGTTGATGATATTAAAAATATATATCTAACAGGATACAAACTTGGTTTAAAAGGAATAACAGTATATAGAGATAGATCTAAAGAGACACAGGTTCTTATAAGGGGAAAGGAAGAGAAAAAAGGAGAGAAACTAAAACCAAGACCAAGACCAAAAGTTACCTTTGGTGCCACAATAAAGATGAAAACTGGATGTGGAAATCTATATGTAACTATAAATGAAGACGAGAATGGAATATGCGAAGTCTTTTCAACTCTTGGGAAGGCTGGTGGATGTGCAGCATCTCAAACTGAAGCAATTTCCAGATTAATATCCCTTACTTTAAGATCAGGAATTGACCCAAATTCTATAGTTGATCAGTTAAAGGGAATCAGGTGTCCAAATCCAACATGGCAGGATGGAGATAAAATTCTATCCTGTGCAGATGCTATTGCCAAAGCAATAGAAAAGTATCTCTCCATGAGAAAAGAGGAGAAGAAAAAGATAGTTGTTGAGGAGAGGATAGAAGAGGAAGAGAGTGAAGAGGAACCCAAGATAAATCTTGACATTCCTTTATGTCCTGAATGTGGAACTCCAATGATAAGTGTTGAGGGTTGTTGGACGTGTCCAAAGTGTGGATACTCAAAATGTGACTGATGAAAGAGCATGCCAGTTTATTAATAATTAACGCTTCAGAGATAGTAACACCAGAAGGGAATGTGCCGAAAAAAGGCGAAAGCTTAAAGGAATTAAAAGTCATTAAAAATGGCGGTATAGCCATAAAAGATGGAAAGATTATTGATGTTGGAGAGAATGAGAGAATAAGGGATTTATATATAGGAGAAAAGGAAATAGATCTTTCTTATGAAAGTATTGTTTTACCTTCCTTTGTTGAAGCTCATACGCACCTTGTTTTCGGTGGAACAAGAGAGGAAGAGTTTCTTATGAGACTATCTGGTACAAGTTATCTTGAGATTCAAAGGATGGGTGGAGGAATATACTCCACAGTAAGAGAAACAAAATCCCTTGAAGAGGATAAACTCATAGAAAGAGCACTCTCCTTTATAGAAAAGGGAGAAACATATGGTATTTCAACCTTTGAGATAAAAAGTGGTTATGGTCTCTACATTGAAGACGAAATAAGAATATTAAAAATTATAAAAGAGGTGAAGAAAAGAAACAAAGATATAATCTCTACATTTCTACTTCACCTTCCACCAGAGGGAATTGATAGAAGTGCTTATTTTAAGAAAGCTATTGAAAATCTAAAATTCATAAAGGATAAAGAACTCTCACTCTTTGTTGACATATTTGTTGAGAAAGGCGCTTTTTCAAAGGAAGAAGCATATACCTTCCTATCTGAAGCAAAAAAACTTGGATTTAAAACATCTATGCATGTTGATCAATTTAACAATATTGGTGGAATTGATGTAGCTATAGAGTTAAACCTAAACTCCGTGTCTCATCTTGATAAAACAGATACAGAATCTCTTAAAGAGCTAGCCAAAAAAGATATAGTGGGAATTATATTTCCAACAGAGAGAATGTTTCTTTTAAAAGAGGGAAAATTGGGAAGACGAGTTGCTGACAGCGGCATTCCTCTGGCAATATCAACAGACTTCAATCCAGGAACATCACCTACAATAAACTTTTATCTTGTTCTATCTCTTTCTGTTATAAGAGAGGGTCTTTCCATTGAAGAAGCAATAAATGCATCTACCATAAACCCTGCTTTCGCTCTATCCATCCATGAAGATAAAGGAAGTATAGAAAAAGGGAAATCAGCTAATCTTCAGATTCTCTCGCTTAAAACATACAAACTCATACCTTACTTCTTTGGAATGAATTATTTAAAATATCTTATAAAGAATGGAGAGGTAAAACATGCATTTTGACAGAGAAAAAATTATAGAAGCGATGAGGATGATCATTGATGCCATTGGGGAGGATAAGAACAGGGAAGGACTTAAAGAGACTCCAGAAAGAATTGCAGATATGTTTGAAGAGATATTTAGAGGACTCTATACAGATCCACGAACCTTCTTAAAATCCCAGTTTGTGGAGGAAAGACATCAGGAAATGGTTATCTTAAGAAACATCTCTTTCTTTTCAATGTGCGAACACCACTTCCTCCCCTTCTTTGGAAAAGCCCATGTAGGATACATACCAAACGGGAAAATCGTTGGCATTTCAAAAATTGCAAGGGTTGTGGATACACTCGCAAGGAAACCACAACTTCAGGAGAGACTTACAAGTGAAATTGCAGATATCATATTTGAGGAACTTGAACCACTTGGACTTGGTGTGGTTCTTGAGGCAGAACATTTGTGTATGGTAATGAGAGGAATAAAGAAACCTGGCAGTTTAATAGTAACATCAGCAATAAGGGGTTCATTTAGAAAATACGCCTCAACAAGAAGTGAATTTCTCTATCTTATTTCAAGAGGAAGGACGAATGGAATATAGAATAAGGGAAATACATCTTGATGAAAATGAAGTGGAGAGAGAGCTTGAAAGAATAGAAGTTCATCCAGTTGGAATATCAATTATGAAAAATAAGGGAAAGATGAGATTCCTGAAAATAGAAAATATAGATGTAAGGGCAGCAAATATTCTGAAACAGGAGATGCTTTCCATTGGAGGAGAGGTCGCTTTATCCAGAGATGCCTTTTATCTTGGAAAGAATGAGTGCAGGGCAATTGTTATGGGAACAGTTCACCACTTAAATAGACTTATTCCAAAACTCAAACTCCAGCCTTTTGGTTTGAAGGATCTTGCAGAGGAGATGGAGAAAATAGTACATAGAGTTCCAATAAAAGCTACAAGGATAGGGGATACTCTTTTTGAGTGGGGAAAAAGAACCTATATAATGGGCATAATAAACTTAACTCCAGACTCCTTTTCAGGAGACGGACTCTACTCAAAAGAGAGATTTGTTGATAATGCTTTGGGTTATGCCTGTCTCCTCAGAGAATGGGGGGCAGATATAATTGATATAGGAGGAGAGTCAACAAGACCGGGAAGTGAAGAAGTTCCTTATGAGGAGGAGAGAAGAAGGGTAATGCCTGTATTGAGAAAACTTGTGAAAGATATTGATTGCCCAATTTCAGTGGATACAAATAAATGGGAAATAGCAAAAGAAGCACTTCATCTTGGTGCAAGTATGATAAATGATGTCTGGGGGTTAAAAAAAGATAAAGAGATGGCAAAGATTGTTGCAAAATACAATGTTCCAGTGGTAATAATGCATTCTATAGATGGAAGAGGTGGACCTCCTCCAGAGGGGTATTATAAGGATGTTGTGAGTGATGTGTACTTCTCTCTTAAAGAAAGGATTGAATTTGCCCTTGAGAATGGAATAAAACCTCATAATATAATAATAGATCCGGGAATAGGCTTTGGAAAAGGAACAGAGGAGAATATAAAGATACTCTCAAAGCTTTCTGAATTTAAAACTCTGGGATATCCCCTTCTTATTGGAACGAGCAGAAAGAGTTTTATAGGTGATATTCTCTCTCTACCACCTGAAGAAAGATTGGAGGGAACTATATCAAGCGTTGTAACCTCAATTGCAAAAGGAGTTGACATTGTAAGAGTGCATGATGTAAAGGAGATAAAGAGAGCAACTATAGTTGCTGATAGGATTTTAAGATGAAAGTATTTTTAAAAGGCATGGAATTTTTCGCCTATCACGGCGTTAATAAAGAGGAAAAGATCCTTGGACAGAGATTCAGGGTGGATGTGGAATTTTATGTAGATGATGTAAGGGGAGATAATATTGATGATACGGTGAGTTACTCCTATGTTTATAAAATGGTGAGAGAAATTGTGGAGGAAAAAAATTTTAACCTTATTGAATCCCTTGCAAAGGAAATTGGAGATGAAATCTTAGCAATAGACAAAGTTAAAGAGGTGGTTGTAAGAGTGAGCAAGGTTTCTCCTCCAATAAATGGAATTCTTGAGGAAGCAGGAGTAGAATACAGGAAGAAGAAATGAGGATTGTGTTTTTTGATTTTGAGACAACAGGCCTGAATCCAGATTTAGATAAGATTATTGAAGTTGGAGCAGTAAAGAGTGAAAACGGAAAGGTTCTCTCTTCATTTTCTGTGGTGATAAACCAGAGAATTCCCTTGCCTCCAAAGATATCAAAGATAACCGGACTAACAGATGAAGAAATATTAAGGAATGGAAGGGAGGAGAGGGAGGTTATGAATGAATTTTTTGAGTTTATTGGAAACGATCCTCTTGTGGGACACAACGCCATATACTTTGATATACCATTCATTGAAAACTACCTTGGAGCAAGAATAAAAAACAGGGTTTCAGATACATTAATCATATCAAAATTTCTCCTTCCGGGCTTAAGATCCCACAGTTTAAGGCGTGTAGCTTCAAATTTTGGAATTCCCTGGGAAGAGAATCATAGAGCTCTTGAAGATGCTATACTCGCCATGAATCTCTGGGAGAAGTTAAAGGAAAGAGCTAAAACAATTGATGGGAATTTCATTAAAAATTATATAGAGAAATTATATAAAAATGATTTTAAAATCCTTGATGCTTTTTATCTATTTTTAGAGGATCTATGAAGAAACCGCTCAGCATAAGAATAAGGCCAAAAACTTTTGATGAATTCGTGGGACACAAAGATATATTAACAAGGGATTTCAAAGAAAAAATAAGGAGCGGGAATGTTTTTCATCTTATTCTATGGGGACCGCCTGGAAGTGGAAAAACCACACTTGCTCTTCTTATAGAAAAGGAGAGTGGTTTAGATTTAACAAGAGTGTCAGGAGCTGAAGTAGGGATAAAGGACATAAGAAAAATAATAGAGGAAGCAAAGAAGAAAAAGGAATTCTTTAAAAAAGAAACAATTCTTTTTATAGATGAAATCCATAGATTAAACAGAAAGGAACAGGATTTTCTTCTCTCTTTTGTAGAAAATAGAGACATTGTCCTTATTGGCGCAACCACTGAAAATCCATACTTCTACATAGTTCCGCCTCTTCTCTCAAGGTGTTTTCTCATAGAGCTCTCACCATATTCAGAGGAAGAGATGAGAAGTATACTTGAAAAGGGACTAAAGGAAACAGGAATAGAACTTAATGGAGAAGCAAAGGATTTCATTGTAGAATTATCCAAGGGAGATGCAAGATTCTTATTAAACATACTTGAGTCTTTAGAGGGAGATATAAAGAAATCTTTTACAAAGGAAGAGATACAAAAATTTGTTCTCTCAAAAAGGATTAAATTTGATAAAGTTGAAGAGCACTACAATCTAATCTCAGCTCTAATAAAAAGCATAAGGGGTTCAGACCCTGATGCTTCTTTGTACTACCTTATGAGATTAATTGAGGGTGGAGAAGACTTAAACTTTATTACAAGAAGACTTATAATCCTCTCGTCAGAGGATATAGGTCTTTCTGATCCATTTTCCCTTGTCCTTGCCACAAGTGGAGCAGAAGCAGTGGAAAGAGTAGGGCTACCTGAAGCAAAACTTATTCTTTCAGAAATAGTTTTGTATCTTTCTAAAGCCCCAAAGAGTAACAAAGTTCTAACAGCAATGAAACTTGCATTAGAGGATGTAAAAAAATATGGAAACATACCGGTACCTTTACATCTCAGGAATCCGTCGGTGAAAGGGCTTAAAGAAATTGGGTGGGGTAAAGGTTATATATATCCACATGACCACCCAGAGAAAAAAATAGAGTATCTACCAAAAGAGCTTAAGGGAAGAAAGTATCTAAAGTAACTCTTATTAAATAATAAAATTCTTTAAATCACAATTCTAATCATGTCTTTTAAATTTGAATTTATAGTAAATTTCCTTATAATTCATAAAAATGGAGAGAGT
>CAZNRO010000010.1:0-10411 GCA_964575745.1 uncultured Caldisericota bacterium
GCACAAACTATACTTGATCATATCTTTCCTCGATTTAAGGGTGATAAATTACCATACACAAGCACAGGTAAAGTTCTTGGAATAATTGATAGGATTGATACTCTTGTGGGGAGCTTTGCTGCAGGTCTTGAGCCAACTGGTTCAGAAGATCCTTATGGTTTGAGAAGAGTATCAATTGGACTTTTATCTATCCTGATTTCATTTAAAAATACAGTTAATATCGGTGAACTTATAGATGTAGCCCTCAGAAATTTTGATAAATCTTTAGTGAAGGACTTTAAGAGAGGAAGTCTCATGAAGTTTTTAAAACAGAGATTTAAAACAATCCTTGAAGAGTTAAATGTAAAATATGATGTAATAAACGCAGTTCTTAAAAGAGAAGATTTCTCACCCTATCTATCCTATAAAAGGGCAGAGTTTATTGAGAAGATCTATGATTCGAAAACATTTAATGATTTTGTCCTTGCCTACAAGAGGATTTATAATATAGTTAGAGACTTTAAGCCGAGCAAAGAATTAAAAGAAGAAATATTCTCAACTGATTATGAGAAAAAACTTTTCTCTAAATGCTGTGAATTAGAAAGAAAGATTCAGAAGTTAGATTTGATGGATTTTGAAAAGATTATGAATGAATTCTACTCTATTGTTCCGGAGATCAACGAGTTCTTTGATAATGTCCTTGTTATGGACAAGAATGAAAATGTAAGAGAGAATAGACTGTCCCTTCTCTCGAATTTACTAAAAATATTTAAGGAATTTGCGTCTTTTGAAGAGATTATTAAAAAACAAACGTAGAAGGAGAGGTAAAAAATGCCAAAAAGAATCTATAAGTTTGAAGAGGGCTCAAAAGAGTTAAAGAGTTTACTTGGTGGAAAGGGAGCTGGATTAGCCGAAATGACAAGAATTGGTCTTCCAGTTCCTCCGGGTTTCACAATAACAACTGAGGTGTGTATTGAGTATTATAAGAGTGGAGAGAAACTTCCGGAGGGTTTGGATAAGGAAATTTTAGACCATATGGTATGGCTTGAGGGAAAGAGTGAAAAGAAATTTGGCTCAAGAGAGAATCCCCTTCTTGTATCTGTTAGATCTGGTGCACCTATTTCTATGCCTGGAATGATGGATACGATTTTGAATCTTGGGCTAAATGATGAAACTGTAGAGGGATTGAGTGTACTCACCAATGATGAAAGGTTTGCTTACGATTCTTATAGAAGATTTATACAGATGTTCAGCAATGTAGTAATTGGTATTCCTCATGAGAAATTTGAAGAGGCTCTGACAAAGATAAAGGAAAAATATAATGTAAAGGAGGATCCAGAAATTCCATCTCAGGGTCTAAAAGAGCTAATTGGAAACTTTAAAGATATATATGAAAAAGAAACAGGGGAGGACTTTCCTCAAGATCCATATAAGCAGCTATTTATGGCTATAGAGGCTGTATTCAAATCCTGGAATAATGAAAGGGCAATAGTTTATAGAAAAATCAACAAGATACCAGACGATCTTGGAACTGCAGTAAATATAGTAACAATGGTTTTTGGTAATATGGGGAACGACAGTGGAACCGGTGTAGCATTTACAAGAGACCCGAGAACTGGAGAAAAACACATGTACGGAGAGTTCTTGCCAAATGCACAGGGTGAAGATGTTGTTGCAGGAATAAGGACTCCACATGCTATAAATGAATATTCAAAACAGGATGCCAATAAAGATCTTCCAACCATGGAAGAGATGATGCCAAATGCATATAAAGAGTTAGTAAATGCATCTCTTATTCTTGAGAAACATTATAGAGATATGCAGGATATAGAATTTACTGTGGAGAGAGGCAAGCTTTATCTTCTTCAGACAAGAACAGGTAAAAGAACAGCAATGGCAGCTGTAAAAATTGCTGTGGAGATGGTTGATGAGAGTTTAATTTCTAAAGAGGAAGCAGTTATGAGAGTAACACCTGAAAATATTGATACTCTTCTTCATCCACAGATAGATCCCAATGCAAAGAAAGATGTTATTGCAAAAGGTCTTGCAGCAAGTCCTGGTGCAGCTGTTGGTAGGGTTATATTTGATCCAGACGAAGCAGTAGAACTTGAGAAAAATGGAGAGAAAGTTCTTCTTGTAAGACCTGAAACAACTCCAGATGATATACATGGAATGAATGCTGCTCAGGGGATTCTTACAGCAAGGGGAGGTATGACATCCCATGCAGCAGTAGTGGCAAGAGCAATGGGAAAACCTGCAGTTGTTGGGTGTGAAGAGTTATTCATAAATATAAGTGAAGGCTACTTTATTGCAAGAGACAAAAAGATTAAAAAAGGAGAAGTTGTTACCATAGATGGGACAACAGGAGAGGTGTATCTTGGAGAAGTTCCGTTAATTATGCCTTCTCTCAGTGGTAACCTTCAGAAGATTCTTAATTGGGCAGATGAAATTAGAACTCTCGGTGTAAGAGCAAACGCAGATACTCCTGAACAGGCAAAGAAGGCAAGAGAGTTTGGTGCAGAAGGTATTGGTTTGGCAAGAACAGAGCACATGTTTTTTGGAGAAGAGAGGCTTCCAATAATGCAGGAAATGATAATGGCAAGAACAGAAGAGGAAAGAAGAGAAGCTCTTAACAAGTTACTTCCTATGCAAAGGAGCGATTTTGTAGAGTTGTTTAGAACTATGGAGGGATTCCCGGTGATTATAAGGCTTCTTGATCCGCCTCTTCATGAGTTCCTTCCTAACAGAGAAGAGATACAACATGAAATAAATGAACTTAAACTTGGCTTAAAGAATGCTGAAAGTTTAAGAAAGATGGATGAGCTAATCTCTAAGATAAGGGAAAAAGAGAAACTCCTCTCTGTTGTTAACGAGCTCCATGAGTTTAATCCAATGTTAGGGTTCCGTGGTTGTAGACTTGGAATTGTATACCCTGAAATATATGAAATGCAGGTAAGAGCAATAATAGAAGCTGCAATAGAAGTTACTCTTGAAAATATAGAAATCTACCCTGAAATAATGATTCCCCTAATAGGTCATGTAAATGAGTTGAAATATCTCAAGGATAAGTTAGAAGAGACGATAAAAGAGGAAATAGAAAAGGCAGGAGTAGAAATCAAGTATAAATTTGGAACAATGATTGAAATTCCGAGAGCGGCTTTAACTGCTGACGAGATAGCTATGTATGCAGATTTCTTCTCTTTTGGAACAAATGATTTAACACAGATGACTTTTGGTTATTCAAGAGATGATGCTCAGGGTAAGTTCCTTGCAAAGTATGTAGATATGAAAATTATAAAAGAAGATCCATTCAAAACACTGGATTGGGATGGTGTTGGGCAATTGGTAAAAATGGGAACAGAGAAAGGTAAAGGGGTAAAAAAGGACCTTGAAGTTGGGATATGTGGTGAACACGGAGGTGATCCAAAGAGTATAAAATTCTTCTTTAAGGCAGGTCTTGACTATGTCTCATGTTCACCATACAGGGTTCCAATAGCGAGACTTGCTGCAGCACAAGCTGTAGTAGAGGAGAAACTTGCAAAGAAATAAAACTATACGTGAAGAATTAGAAGATATAGAGGAAGAGATACTCTCCCCTTTTGGAACTAAATCCAGGGATACAAAGGGGAGAGTTTTTCCTGAGGAGAAATGTCCTATAAGGACAGAGTTTCAAAGAGATAGAGATAGAATTATTCACTCGAAGTCATTCAGAAGATTAAAGGAGAAGACTCAGGTTTTCTTTTTCCCAGCAGGAGACCATTATAGAACAAGACTTACCCATGTACTTGAGGTTTCGCAAATTTCAAGAGTTGTAGGGAGAAGTCTGAGACTAAATGAAGATTTGATAGAAGCAATAGCACTTGGACACGATCTTGGACATGCTCCATTCGGGCATATGGGAGAGAAAATTTTAGATAAGAAATACAAAGAGTATGTTCCAGCTGGTGGTTTCAAACATAATGAGCAATCATTAAGAATAGTTGATGTATTGGAGGAAGGATATAGAAATAAAAAAAGGAGTGGTCTCAATCTAACATGGGAAGTAAGAGATGGAATACTTAAACACTCAAAAGGACTAAGAGAGATTAAGGAGGGAATTATTAAGGATATGCCAAAAACACCAGAGGGTCTTGTTGTTGCCCTAAGTGATAGAATAGCGTATCTAAATCATGATCTTGACGATGCTATAAGGGCTGGGGTTGTAAAGGAAAAAGATATACCTAAAACTATAACGAAACTTCTTGGTTCTACAACTCCAGAAAGAATTGATACTATGGTTAAAGATCTAATAAACAATTTTATACAAAAAGGAGATCTATTCTTCTCAGAAGAGATTTCCTATGTTATGGATATCTTTCTTGATTTTCTAAAGGATGTTTTATACTACAACGATGAGATAAGAGGAGAAGAAAGATTTAAGATTAAAAAGGTAATATCAGATATGTTTGATTATTTCATGGAAAAACCAAAAAAGTTATTGAGTTTTGTGAATAAGTATGAACTTCCACAACAGTTTTCTACCTGGGAGGATGCTCTTAAGATTAAAGAGATTAGGACGAGGTATGTATGTGATTACATATCTGGCATGACAGATGAATATCTTTTAAGCTTATACAATGATTTATTTATACCTAAACCATGGACAAAGTAAGAGACCTTTATGAGTTTGCAGAAGAACTCAGAGAAAAAGTAGATATAGTGGAATATATCTCTCAATACGTCAAATTGAAGAAGAGAGGAAAGAATTATATGGGATTATGCCCATTTCACCCAGATAAAAATCCATCGTTCAGTGTTTCAAGAGAGAAAGGTCTGTTTCATTGTTTTGGATGCGGTGCTGGGGGGAATATATATCATTTCATAATGAAAATTGAAGGTGTGGATTTTGTAAAAGCAGTTGAAATACTGGCTAAATGGGCAGGAGTTGAAATTCCTAAGTATAAAGTTAGCAAAGAGAAGGGGGAAATATTCAATCTTCATGAAATTTTTACATCCTTTTTTGAAAAGTTACTTCATGAAAATAAGGAAGTTATGAACTATCTTAAAAAAAGAGGACTTAAGGAAGAAATTATATCTAAATTTAGGTTAGGCTATGCTCCAGAAGACATATTTTCTTTTCTTAAAGAGAAAAGTATAAAACCAGAATTGTTTAAAAGAACAGGATTGTATCCCTTTTCACATTTTAAAGGAAGGCTTATCTTTCCCATATTTGATTCTGTGGGAAGAATAATCGGCTTTTCAGGTAGAACCTTAAAAGATGAGGAGCCAAAGTATATAAATTCTGGTGAATCAGTGTTTAAAAAGAGGGAAGCACTTTATGGTATCTTTCAGGCAAAGGGTTCAATACTTAAAAAGAGAGAAGTTATACTTGTAGAGGGCTATATGGATGTAATAATGCTTCACCAAAATGGTATAGAAAATACTGTCTCTTCTATGGGAACCTCTTTCACCATAGATCAGGGAAGGATACTAAAGAGATTTGCAGATAGAATTTATATATGTTTTGATCCAGATATAGGTGGAATCTCGGGCACAAAAAGAGCCCTTGATATAGCAGAAACTTTAAATTTTAATGTAAGGATAGTTGAGATACCTGGAAACCTTGACCCAGATGAATATGTATTAAAAAATGGAAAAGAGAGTTTCTTTGAGCTTCTTAAAGATGCACCAGATGTAGTAACATTTCTATGGAGTGAAGCAGAAAAAGCACACAAGAATGATGAAAGTTCTGTTCCACTTGTAAAAGACCTAATAGAAATAGCAAAGAGAATAAAGGATCAGACTAAAAGATTTGAAGTAATAAGAAAAATAGCGGAAAGAACCAAATTTCCTGAAGATATAATACTGAATGAAATCAAGAGAGGAAAAAAGAAAAAGAGGAAAAATGAGACCATATTAGAACAGAAGGATCTCCTTGAAAGAGAATTTTTATCAGCTATTGTTAAAAACGAGAGGTTTTTTAGTATAATAAAAGATGAAATTGACGAGAGTTACTTTTTCACAGAAAGATACAGGGAATTGTACAAAAAGATTAGCTCTAACTTAACCAAAGGTGTGCTGGAAGAAGATTCTACCTATAGAGAAATGTTCCTTGAAGATAATGAAGTAAGTGAAGAAGTATTTTTTGACATCTTTAGGAGATTTAAGTTAAGATATCTTATGAGAGCTAAAGAGGAAATTATAAAAGAGATTAATGAATTAAGTGAAGAGGATAGAGATAGGTTTGACTATCTAAAATTAAAATTGTTTGAACTTGAGAAAGAGATAAAAAGTTTTTTACACAAAAAGGAGGTGTAAAGCTTGCCTGAAAAATTTAAGCATAAGGAGATAGAAAATTTAATAAAAGAAGGAAAAGAAAAAGGTACACTTTCTTACGAAGATATAATTCAAACCCTTGAATCTATTGAGGACCTTACATCTGATGAAGTGGATGAAATGTATGAAACCCTTATAGAAGAAGGTGTTAAGTTTGGAGATAAAAAAGAAATTCAATTGGAAACACAAAAGAAGGAAACAAAGGAAGAAGAAAAGAAGCATGAAGAGGAAATGATTGGTCCTCTTGATCCTGTAAATGCATACCTTAGAGAGATAAGCAAAATTCCCCTCCTTAGTCCAAAGGAAGAATATGAACTTGCAAAAACAATGAAAGAAGGAACACCCGAAGAAAGAGAAAAAGCAAGAAAAAAAATCATTGAAAGCAATTTAAGACTTGTGGTAAGTATAGCAAAAAAATACATAGGTCAAGGACTTCTTTTTTTGGATTTGATACAGGAAGGAAATCTTGGGTTAATAAAAGCAACAGAGAAATTTGATTATAAAAAGGGTTGGAGATTCTCAACCTATGCTACATGGTGGATAAGACAATCCATAACAAGGGCTCTTGCTGATCAAGCAAGAACTATAAGAGTTCCTGTACATATGGTAGAGAATATAAATAGACTAAAAAAAGTCACAAGGCAACTAATGCAGAAGCTTGGAAGAGAACCCACAGATGAAGAAATTGCTAAAGAAATGGGACTTCCTGTTAAAAAGATACAGGATTTCAAAAGAATTGCTCAAGTTCCTATTTCACTTGAGACCCCCGTGGGTGATGATGAGGATACAAGACTCGCAGACTTTGTAGAAGACAAAAGAATTCTTTCTCCTGAGGAAGAAACAATAATAAGTTGTTCCAATGAAGAGCTCATGGAAATGCTTAAATTCCTACCAGAAAGAGAAAGGGAAATAGTAAAGTTAAGATTTGGACTGGGTGGTAATATTCCCCATACTCTTGAGGAAGTGGGAGCAAAGTTTAATGTAACAAGGGAAAGAATAAGACAGATAGAATCTAAGGCTATAAGAAGATTACGTCAGTTGTTAAAGAAAGAAAAGAAAATATAAAGCATACATGGAAGAAATCATAATAAGACCTATGACTAACAGGGATATTCCTGAGGTAGTATCCATTGAAAATGTAAGTTACTCCGCACCATGGTCAAGAAGAGAATTTTATGGTGAATTAAACTTTAATAGATTTGCCCACTACTTTGTTGCGGAAACAAATCAAAAGATTGTTGGATATATAGGGAGTTGGTTCTTTAAGGATTTTGTTCACATTACAAATGTAGCAGTTCATCCAGATTTTAGAAAAAAAGGTATTGGAACGAGGTTAATGAATTATATAATAAATCTTGCAAAAGGTAGGAAAGTTAAGAAAGTAGTTCTTGAGGTGAGAATATCAAACAGTATAGCACAAAAACTCTATAAGAATCTTGGCTTTAGAATAGAGAAGATAAAGAAAGGATACTATCCAGATAATAAAGAGGATGCCCTCTATATGGTGAAGATATTATAAATATTTAAAGGGGAGGATATCCTCCCCTTTAAAATAGATTACTCACTTCCTATTATAGTTATCCTTCCTTCCACCTTTGGAGATATTGGGGTATGAGCTCTTATATACTCTTCAAGAACTTCAGGAATGGTAATAGATGTATCATATTTCTTGTCCTTTGGAAGATTCTTGAACATGAAGTAACCATCACCACCATTTGCATTCCAGCTGTTAATAGCTACATTATACTCTTTATCCATATCAAGCGGTTCTCCATTTATATAAATATCTGAAACTCTCTCACCCGGAACGATTATTTCTCCTGTATCCATATCTATCTGCTGCGGTGTTTTACTCACATCAATAGTAAACTTCAAACCGGAAACTTGAAGGAATGCGCCTGAAACTACAGTCTTAGGATCTCTTGGATCGTTTGGACTTATAAGTGCAGATGCACCCCTTTCAAGTGCCTGTTTGAGAATACTTCCCTTTATTTTTACAAGAACAATGGTATTTCCAAATGGATGCATTTCAAGAAGAGTCTTAGTTGTAATAACACCTTTTGGATAAATTTTATCTCCTCTTATTCCACCACCATTAGTTAATGCTGCATCGGTTCCAAATTTCCATCTGAAAGCATCAGTGAAAAGATTTCCAATAGCTGCCTCTTTCTTTCTTACTGTGATTTTTCTTGCATCAAGGTCTACAAGAGATTCTCCTACTGGTGCTGGAGGAGGCATTTGGTTAATAAAGTATGTTACAAGTTTATCAAGAACCGGATCCTTAGGAACGCTCTCATCTAAGAGATGGAGGCGCCACTTATAGGCATATACACCTTTTTTATCCACTGCTATCTGAAGTTCACCAAGATATGCTGCTCTTGCTCCATCCTGAACTATTATAGTTTCACCGCCACTTGGAGTTTTTACAACAACTGGTTCAGTTAGAAGAGTATGTGAATGACCTCCAACTATCACATCTATACCATCTACTTTAGATGCTAAATCTTTATCTGCATCAACTCCAATATGAGTAAGTGCAATAATTACATCAACTCCCTCACTCTTAAGAGTTGACACCATATCCTTTGAAACTGATACGAGATCTCCATTAACTTTAACCTTATCTCCAAGATTTGTTATAACTGGAAGATTTGGTGTTATAAGTCCAAAAACACCTACCTTTAAGCCTTTAACTTCAAAGATTGTATAGGGTTTGATCTTTCCATTAAGAGCTGGCTCTTCAGTCACATCAAGATTTGCACAAAGGACAGGAATTGTGCAGTAGTCTAATGCCTCACCAAACACTTCAGGCCCTTGATCAAACTCGTGGTTTCCTGGAGTCCATGCATCTGCTATCATATCCCAGAATAAAGTTTCTGGTACTCCTTTAAATGCTCTAAAGAATGGACCAAGAAAATCATCACCTGATGTAAGGAAAAGCACCCTTTTTCTCGATTTTTTAAATTTTTTCACAAGATACCCGATCCTTGCAATACCTCCCACAGTTTTTTTAACCTTTTCACCCCCAATCCTAATCTTTGTTTCAAATTCTGTAACCTGACTCTGAAGATCTGATGTTGTAAGTATTGTCAGATATCTCAAATAACCTTCTACGAGACGTGGTCCTTCAGATTGAGAAGCAATGGAAGTGTTTACTGAAACTTTAATAGGTAGTAAAGCTAAAGAGAAGACAATTGCTAAAACAATCAGCCCCTTAAACAAATTTCTTCTTTTCATACTCACCTCCTAAATTTTTATCTTCTAAAATAAATTATATCACCTTAGTTAACATGTGATAAAATTGAACTTGATGAAAGTTTTGGGTATTGAGACCTCTTGTGATGACACCTCCATGGGAGTTGTAGAAAATGGCAAACTAATCTCTATGGTAAGGAGCTCCTCTGAAGAGTTTCACATTAGATATGGAGGAGTAGTTCCAGAAATTGCTGCAAGAAAACATCTTGAACTTTTTCCTTTTGTATTAAAGGAAGTTTTAGAGAAAGGTAAACTAAAGTTAAGGGATATTGAAGGTATCTCTGTCACTTTTGGTCCCGGTCTTGTGGGTTCTCTACTTGTAGGAATTGAACTTGCTAAGAGCCTATCTTTCCTTCTAAAAGTGCCATTCATTGGTGTAAATCACCTTGAAGGTCATATTTATTCAATTTTTTTTGAACATAAAATAGATTTCCCTTTCCTGACGCTCCTTATATCTGGAGGTCACACAGAAATTATTATAGTTCAAGATCACTTAAAGTATAAAATAATCGGAACAACCCTTGATGATGCCTGTGGAGAAATAATTGATAAAATAGGTAGGAAACTTGGTTTTCCTTATCCAGCAGGAAAAGAACTGGATAAATTAGCATTAAGAGGAAATCCTAACAAATATAATTTCACTCTCCCAAGATTTAAAGATATAAAAAGAAAGTTCTCTTTTTCTTTCTCAGGTATGAAAACCCAAGCATTAAATATTATAAATTCAAAGAATTTTGTCATTGAGGATTTAGTTTCCAGTCTCTTTGGGGGAATAAGTGAGGTACTACTTGATAGGGTTAGATTAGTATCCAAAGAAACAGGAATCACAAATATATCGGTTGTTGGAGGTGTTTCTGCAAGT
>CAZNRO010000010.1:10511-14057 GCA_964575745.1 uncultured Caldisericota bacterium
ATGATTTTAACAACATTTGATTATGTTCCAGGTAAAAAGGTTAAAGAAATTCTGGGTATAGTTCTTGGAAACACTGTGAGAGCAAGAAGCTTTGCCAAGGATTTCACTGCCGGTTTGAGAAATCTTGTAGGTGGAGAAGTGGTAGAGTATACAAACTTAATGAAAGAGTCAAGGAGCCAAGCTCTTTCAAGAATGGTTAAGGAAGCAGAGAAACTTGGTGCAGATGCTGTTATAAATATAAGATTTATGACTTCTTCTGTTATGCAGGGTGCTGCAGAACTTTTAGCATATGGAACTGCTGTAAAGCTTGAAGACTGAAATCAGTTGACTTGCCAAATCTAATCAATAAAATTATTTATAGGCCGAAGTGGCGGAACTGGCAGACGCGGCAGACTCAAAATCTGCTGGGGGTTAACCCCATGAGGGTTCGACTCCCTCCTTCGGCACCATTTTAATTTATGCACGTAAAAGTTCTTGATGGTAAAAATACTATTGGGGGAACTAAGATTCTTCTTGAAACAAATAAACAAAATTTTTTTCTTGATTTTGGAAGGAACTTTAAAAAGTGGGAAAAGTATTTCGAAGAATTTATATCACCACGCCAGAAGACCGGCATATTTGACTTATGGAAATTAAATCTTATACCTAAATTTTCCGGGATATACAGAGAAGACTTAATTCTAAAGAAGTTTAAAAGTGAAGTTAACAAGTATCCTAAATTAGAGATCTCTGCAGTGCTACTTAGTCATGCTCACCTGGATCACTCAGGTCTCATATCTCTTTTATCCAAAAAGATTCCAATAGTATCAGACAGAATAACAGAGATGATTCTAAAGGCTTATGAAGAAACAGGACAAACTGGTTTTTATAACGAACTTCAGTTCTTAAAGATAAAAGAAGAAAAAAATGGGAAATTGGAGGGTGTAAGAAACTTACACAAAGAGAGAAAATTTTTTTACCCAAAAGAAGGAGAAATAGTGATAAATGGTGTAAAAATAAAAGTTTTCCCTGTGGATCACTCAATCCCTGGAGCAGTTGCATTTGGGATTGAAACTGAAAGAGGATGGATTGTTTACACAGGGGACATAAGATTTCACGGAAAGAATAAAGAAATATCAAAAAGGTTTGTTCAATGGGCAAAAAATGTAAAACCTTATTTACTTATAACAGAGGGAACTCGCGCAGGTAGTAGTAAGGAGAAGATAACAGAGAATGATGTTTATAATTCCTCTATGGAGGTTATTAAAGGAAATGAAGGAAAGTTAATCATTGTGGATTTTGGCCCTCGAAATATAGAAAGACTAATGACTTTCTTTGATATAGCCAAAGATTCTAAAAGAAAATTTGTTGTCCTTGTACAGGATGCATACTTAATGCATTTATTAAAAGATACAGATGGAAGTTTTAAAATTTTGGATGATAATGACTTTCTTATATTAGATGAAAAAAGATCTGATAAGTTAAAATGGATAAAAGAGGTAAAAAAAGTGTATTCAACTAAATTCATTAGAATGGAAGAAATTGGAAAGAACCCTGGAGATTTTGTGCTTTGTTTCAGCATATACAACCTTAAAAACCTACTGGACATAGAGTTAAAAGATGGTATATACATTTACTCTTCAAGTGAAGCCTATACAGAGGAACAGGCTATTGACATGATGAGATTAAAAAACTGGTTAGATTTCTTCAACATATCTGTATATGGTTTTAATATTAATGAATCTGGAATTCCTATTCCATTGGGAAAGTTTCATGCATCAGGACATGCCCCTTTTGAAGATATACTCTGGATGATAAACGAAATACAGCCAGAAAATTTAATACCTGTTCATACAGAGAGACTGGACCTCTTCTATAAAAATATAAAGAATATAAAAATAGTAGATGAAATTTGATAAAATTTTATTAGGCGGAAGTGGCGGAATGGCAGACGCGCTGGATTCAGGATCCAGTGGGGTAACCCCATGCGGGTTCGACTCCCGCCTTCCGCACCATATAACTTATGGAAGATATAATTTTTAATGCAAGAGTAGTTGAAACAAGAGAAGATAAGAACAAAAAGATTGTAGTTCTTGATAAATCTCTATTTTATCCTGATGGTAAAGGTGGACAGCTCGGCGACAGAGGAAACATAGGGAATTCCACTGTTCTTAAAGTTCAAGAAAAAGACGGTTTGATTCTTCATATAGTAGATAGATTTCCAGAAAAGAAAGAAGTTAAATCTACAATAGATGGTGGTAGAAGAGAGGATATTTCAATTCAGCATACAGCTCAGCATATAATTTCAAGAGTTATATTGAACCTTTTCAATTCGGAGACTTTAAGCTTTCATATGGGTGAAGATATTTCCACTCTTGACATTGACAATCCAGATTTAGGTAATGAAGATAACATTGAAAGAATAGAAATTGATGCAAATAGGATTGTGAGAGAGGATAGATCTGTTAAGGTTTATGAAGTAACAAAGAAAGAAATAGAAAAACTAAATATAAGAAAGGTAGTGGATGTGGAGGGAAAAATAAGAATTGTAGAGATAGAAGATTTTGATACCACCATGTGTGGGGGTACACATGTAAAAAAGACTGGGAACATAGGAATTATAAGGATAGTAAAGTTTGATAAGGTAAAGGGAAATATTTTAAGGTTATATTTTTTAGCAGGCGAAAGAGCTCTAAAAGATTACCAGAAGAGAGCAAAAATACTGAAGAGCTTAGCAAGAAAATTCACAACAAGGGAAGATAAGGTCTTGGAAAGTGTCGAAAAAATGGAGAGAGAACTTACGGATTTTAAAAAAGAGATAAAACTCTTAAAGGAAGAACTCTTTGAGTACTACTTAAAAGAGGAAGAAGGTAAAAAATTCATTATAAAAGGGCTGTATCGTTTATCAATGGAAGATATGAAGTTTCTCTCCCATGAATACATAGAAAGAGGAGCTCATTTTGTATATCTCTTTAATAAAGAAGGCGGCATAATTAATAAAGTTTCTTCCTTTTCTTTGAATCTTTTAGATGTGCTTAAAAATTTAAAAGAGAAATTTGGAGTTAAGGGTGGGGGTAGAGATTTTTTATCCATAAAAACAGATAAAACTTTAGAGATTGGAGAGTACCTATGGAATATGATAAAATCGCAATAATTTCTGATATTCATGCAAATATAGAAGCTTTTGAAGTTGTATTATCAGAAATAGAGAAGGAAAGAGTAGATAAAATCATCTGTCTTGGTGATATAGTAGGATATGGCCCAAATCCTAATGAGGTTGTGGATCTTGTTATAGAAAAAAATATTACATCTATAAAAGGGAATCACGATGAAGGAATGGTGAATCAATCTATAGTTTTTCAATTTAACGAGTTTGGAAGAAAGGCTCTTGAGTGGCAAAGAGGTATTCTTAAAAGGAGTAATTTTACATTTCTTGAATCCTTGCCTCTTGAGTTAATCTTTGATGATCTTCATATAGTTCATGGTGCACCATCAAACTACTTTAAATATATAATTACCTTAAGGGATGCTCTGGATGAAGAAAATTTTATGAAGAAAAATATGGTT
>CAZNRO010000010.1:14157-26750 GCA_964575745.1 uncultured Caldisericota bacterium
TAGGTTTTCAGCTCTTACAATTTTTACTTTAGGATTTCTTATATACCTTATATTTGGAAGATAAGTTAAATTAATTTGTAAATATCCTTTATCTCAATATCCTTACCTATCTGATAGGAATCAATACCTAATATCCTTGCTGGGAGTATATCTCTTTCCATATCATCCCCTATCATGATAACCTCTTCTGGCTTAACCTTTAGCTTCTCCATTATTTCCAAGTAGTACTCTTTATGCGGTTTGGCAGAATGCATATTCTCCATGTGAGTTATTAAGTCAAAAAGAGCGGCTTCAAGATCTGCCCATCTTAATCTCTCTTCAATTGCTAAAAGAGGAAAGATGGCATTAGTTGCTAAAACTATACCTACATCAGACTCTCTTAATTTAAGAATAGTTTCTCTTGCCTGAGATCTTGGTCTACCAAGAAAAGAAAGTTTCGGAAATTCGTGAGCATAGAACTCAATGAAGGAGTTGTATATCATTGATTTTTCTGAACCAGAAAGTTCTGAAAATTTAGATAGGAATTTTTCCATATTGGTCCTTTCATCTATTTTGTTAATCATAAACTCTGTGGACTCGAAAACGTATCTCTTTATGTCTCCTTTAATTCTCTTTGAGAGAAAAGGTAGAAGTAAACCGAAGTAGTTACTTAAAAATTCATCAAAATTCATATCAAGCAGTGTTCCATCCAAATCAAACAATATAATTTTTTTCATATAAAATATTATAACACGTAAAACTGTTTATGGAGAAGTATAAGTTGAAATAGGGTAAAAAAGTTGTAGAATAAACTTAAGATGGCAAATTATGTTCTTGAACTATTCAAGGGTTGGACTATATGGAATGTTATAGCCAGTATTTTAGATATTCTTATTATTGCTTTTATTTTATATAAAATATTATACGCACTACAAGCAACAAGAGTATGGCAACTGATACAGGGAACTATTGTGTTCTTCATTCTTGTTTTTCTCGCATCAAGGATATCTGCATGGCTTGGCTTCATTGCTGTAAATTGGGTATTGAGAGGAATTTTGTCCATAGTTAGCATGCTCCCTATAATACTTGCCGTTATATTTCAACCTGAAATTAGGAAATTTCTTGGGAGTCTTGGTAGAAGAAACATATTTGGTGAAAGTTTTGATTTCCTCTCACATACAGAAGAGGATATAACAAAAGTGATTGATGAAATAGTAAAAGCTGTTAAATATCTTTCATTGAACAAGATAGGTGCACTTATTGTGATAGAGAGGGAGGATAATTTAAACGATTACATTCAAACAGGTGTTCCTGTAGGTGCAAAGGTCACATCTGAGCTTCTCTCCACAATCTTTTATCCCAATTCTCCTCTGCATGATGGTGCTGTAATCATTAGAAAAAACAGGGTTACTGCAGCAAGATGTCTCTTACCACTCTCAGAAAATGAAAGAATAGAGAGAGAACTTGGAACAAGACACAGGGCTGGTTTAGGTATATCAGAGATAACTGATGCTGCCTCTATAATTGTATCCGAAGAGACAGGAATAATCTCTATTGCTTCTGAAGGAAAGTTAACAAGATATCTATCTGTACTTGAACTAAGGGGAATGCTTATAATAATGCTTAAAAAGGAAGAAAAAAGAAAGGGGAGGAAAGGTGCTTAAAAGAAAAATTACAATATTCCTTATATCGCTACTTCTCTCATTTTCTTTCTGGCTCTATGTAACAGTAGAACAAGGACCAGAGGCAGAAAGAATATTTAAGGTTAATCTTACTTATAGAAATCTAACACCAGGGTTAACATTCCTTGAACCATTGGGAAGTGCAGAGATAAAGATTAGGGGATCCAGACAGAGGCTTATAAATCTAAAAGAAAATAGCTTCGTTGCATATGTGGATCTTTCTGGATTATCAGAAGGTCCTCATAGTGTTGAAATTCTTATTGAGGCACCTCCGTTTGTAAAAATAGTAGAGGTTTTCCCTTCAAGAATCAGTGTTTTTCTTGATAAGGTGGTTAGAGTAGAGAGAAATATAAGAGTAGAATTTATCGGTTCACCAAAAGAAGGGTATGTAATAGAAGAACCAGAGGTTAATCCCGACAAGATAACTATAGAAGGTCCTTCAAAGAAAATAGAGGCTATAAGGGACATTTCTGTGGTGGTAGACATAGCTAATATCGATTCTGACGTTTCGGTTTCCTCTATTCCAAGAATAAAAGATGCACTTGGAAATGAAATAGAAGGTATTTCCATCACTCCATCAATCATATATATAACTATAAAAGTTAAATCTATCCTCTCCTCTAAAATTGTTCCTATAACACCCAATCTTGTAGGAAACATACCTTCAGACTATGGTATAAAATCTATAGTAGTTACACCGTCAGTAATCACTCTTCTTGGAAATATCAATAAACTTAAGAATGTAAGCTTTATTGAAACAAAGGAAATAAATATAACAAACCTCACAAGTTCCAAGAATATTACTACTGAACTTATTGTTCCAGAAGGAGTAGAAATAAAGGGATCAAAAGATGTAACTGTGCAGATTGTAATTGAAAGAAAAATAAAGAAAGAGTTTAAAATTGATGTTTCTTTAGAAGGAAAAGATGAACAATTCAACTACACTTTAGATAACAATACAATATCTTTGGAGGTTCTTGGCTTTGAATCAATTGTAGAATCCCTAAAAAAGGAAGATTTTAGGGCTAAAATTAATGTAGAAGGGCTGAAAGTAGGAGAATATGAGATAGAAGTAGGAGTAGAATGTCTGAATAAAGATGTAAAAATAATAGGTGTCTATCCTGATAAGGTAAAATTAAAAGTGGAAGAGAAAGAGGGAGGGACACCATGACAAAAGAGGAAGCGAAAAAAAGAATTGAAGAGTTAAGGAAAGAAATTGAGTATCACAACTTTCGTTATTATGTCCTTGATTCGCCTATTATTACTGATGAGGAGTATGATAAGCTTTTTAAAGAACTTGTAGAACTTGAGGAGGAATTTCCTGAATTTAAATCACCAAATTCACCTACTCAAAGAGTAGGCGCTCCACCTCTAAAGGAATTTAAAACAGTAAGGCATGAAGTTCCTATGTTGTCATTGGATAATGCTTTTAATGGTGATGAACTCATGGCATTTGAAAAGAAGATAAAGAGAATGCTTGGAACCAATGAAGAAATAGAATACATAGTAGAGCCAAAGTTTGATGGATTGAGTATATCTTTAATCTACAGAAATGGAGAATTAGTTCGTGGCGCAACCAGAGGAAATGGCTTAGAAGGAGAAGATGTTACGCCAAATGTAAGGACTATTAAAACCATCCCTCTGTTTATTGATAATCCTCCGCCCCTTATTGAAGTAAGAGGGGAAGTCATTATGTTTAAAAAGGATTTTGAGGAGTTAAATAAGGAAAGAAAAGAAAGAGGAGAATCTATCTTTGCGAATCCAAGAAACGCTGCAGCAGGTTCTGTTAGACAGTTGGACTCATCTATCACTGCGAAAAGAAAATTACATTTTTTTGCCTATGCTCTTGGTCTATATGAAGGAGTTGAATTTAAAACTCAAGAGGAAATACTTGACTATCTAAAGAAGAAAAGATTCAAGGTAAGTCCAGACTTTAAAAAAGTTAAAGGTATTAAAAATGTTATAGAGGCATGCCTTTGGTTTCAGGATAGAAGAGATGATTATCCCTTTGATATGGATGGAGCTGTTGTAAAGGTTAATTCTCTTGAGCTACAGAAAAAACTTGGAGCAACAACGCATGCTCCAAGATGGGCAATTGCCTATAAATTTCCTGCAGAGGAGAAGGAAACCATTGTAAGGGATATAATAATTCAGGTTGGAAGGACTGGAAAGTTAACCCCTGTAGCTATATTTGATCCCGTCTTTGTCTCAGGATCTACAGTATCCAGAGCCACTCTACATAATGAAGATGAAATAAAAAGATTGGATGTAAGAATTGGAGATCATGTAATTATAAGAAAGGCTGGTTCTGTAATTCCTGAGGTTGTGAAGGTTGTAAAGGAAAAGAGAACAGGAAAAGAAGCCCCCTTTAAATTTCCAGAAAAATGTCCAGTCTGCGGGGCAAAGGTTGTAAGACTTCCTGGTGAAGCAGATTACAGATGCACCAATGCATCCTGTCCAGCTCAGGTTAAGGGAAGAATACTACATTTTGTAAGTAGAGATGCTATGGATATAGAAAATATAGGTGAATCCCTTGTAAATCAGCTTGTCGAAAAAAATATTATTAAGGATATAGGGGATTTGTATTATTTGAAAGTTAGTGATCTTCTTCCACTCGAAAGAATGGGTGAAATTCTTGCTGAGAAAATACTAAGGAACATACAAAATTCTAAAAATAGACCTCTCCATAGGTTGATTTATGGATTGGGTATTTTTCATGTTGGGAAACATGTAGCAGAAATTTTAACTCAAAAATTTAGAACGATGGATGAATTCTTGAAGGCAGATATTGAAGATTACATGGAAATTGAAGGAATTGGGCCGAAAACTGCAGAGAGTTTATATATTTTCTTCCATGAGCCTCACAATATTGAATTAATTAACAAGTTAGAGAAAGCAGGGGTCAGAATGAGTGAGGAGGAAAAGGAAGGTAAGCTTAGAAACTTAGTATTTATATTTACAGGAACTTTAAAGAGTATGACAAGGCATGAAGCAGAGGAGTTGGTAAAAAGTGAGGGCGGAAGCGTTGCAAGTTCTGTATCCAAAAAGGTAAATTATGTAGTTGTGGGAGAAAAACCTGGATCAAAGTTTGAGAAAGCAAAAAGGTTGGGAGTAAAAATAATAAATGAAGAGGATTTTTTAAAACTTATTGGGAGACAATAGGAGGTCTTATGAAAAAATATTTAATCTTTATAATCGTATTATTTCTTTTTCTAAGTTTAATAAAACCTGTTTCGTCGTATGAGTCTTTTATTCTTGAAGAAGACTTTAATACTCCAGAAATTTCTTTTATATATGTTGGTAAACAAATAAAAGGGCTAATCACTGACCAAAAAGTTGAACCCCCTTTCTCTTTACCTTTTATGAATATAAAAATTTCTATTCCAGATAATACTGAAATTAAAGAATTTAGTATTGAGAATCCGGTCTATAAATACCTAAAAATGGATTTAACTAAAGATTTTTTCTCCATCACGGATACAGAAATTCACTACTCCCTTCCAGAGAATAATGTTTTGTTTATGGGTAAGTTTAGAAAGGAAGGTAAGAGTTTCCTTCTTTTCAAATACTTTCCTATAGTTTATAACGAGAATACAGGTATTGGAAAATGGCTAATAAAATTTAAACTAAAAGTTTCCTTGAAAAGATGTATTTCTTTACATTCTAATCAGAAAAAAACAGATGATTACGTTACGTACCTTATTATCGGGAAGAGGAGACTAAAAGAAAAGATTAAATTTTTTATTAACTATAAAGAGAAAAGTGGATTTAATGTAATCTTTAAACCCCTTGAGGATTTTAAAGAAGAAAACATAGAAGAAGATATAAGAAACTACCTTAAGGAAAATTATGAGAGCATGAACATAAAGTATCTTTTGTTAATTGGTACAACGGAGGAGATTCCTATGTTTATTGTTTTCCCTCATCCTAATGGTGATGATGTGTCTGTTGAAACAGACTTTTTTTATGGAGAGTTAGATAGTAATATAAATTTTGACAACGATGATTACCCAGGTGAACCAGAAGAAGATAAGATTGATTTTTATTCAGAGATTGGTGTAGGTAGAATTCCAGAAGATAATGTAGATACTATAGTGGAAATCCTAAATAGAACTATATCTTTTGAAAAATTAGAAAACAAATCTAAAGTTCTTCTACCAGGTGGTTTCTGGAACTTTAAAGAGAAAAGTATTTTTGGTGAAATGCCAGAAACAGATGGTGCGCTCTCTCTGAAAGTAATCTTTGATAAGACTTTAAAAGATAAAGGCTTTGTTGGGACATTTCTTTCAGAAAAAGAGGGGATTAGAACTTCAGATGTTGAAGGGATTCCTTTAACATACGATAACTTTATAAAATATCAAAAAGAAATTCAACCTACACTTATCCTCTGGCAAGGGCATGGATTACCTCATGCAACTTTTAGAAAGATATGGAGAGAGGACACAAATAAGGATGATTACTTTCAAGACGATGAGGGCAAGTTTATAAAATTTGTAGATGTAAATTCACTCTCAAACATGGATACAAGTGTCCCATCTATAACTTTTATGGGGGCGTGTGATAACATGCATGATGTAGAAAACACATTAGCTCATCATTTTCTTAAATCTTACTCAGTGGATGTCATCGCATCTACTGAAACAGCATGGTATGGATTAGGATGGGGAGATGTGGAAGATGGATGGTTTCAAAGTATTATGTACAAATTTTCTGAAAATTTATCTAACCTTCTTGATGTATCAAAATCCTTGAATGAAGCAAAAGAGTATTACTTTGAAAACCTTATCTATCCTCTTCAAAAGTATGAAAGATACCAGAATATTTATGTATTCAATATTCTTGGTGATCCGTCCGTTTCACTAAAAGTCCCGGAAGAGACTCTAAACATTTTTTCAAATCAGGTTGAAACCAGTGTTGGAAAACTCTTTAAATTATCGTTTTCGTCTTCAAAACTTATATCTTCTATGAAAGGTTATATTGAATATGATCCAGAAGTTATGAAATTTTTTAAGATAGAAACTGATGGCACAGTCTCATTTAAGGAATTGTCAGATGGAAAGATTATGTTTAATTTGAAGGATATTTCTAAAAAAGCTCTTTTTACTCTTTTATTCTTTAGTAAAAAAGAGAATGAAACTAAAGTTGAACTCAAAAACATTGTTGTAAATAATGAAATGGAAATTGAGAAAATCAGTTCAGAAAATATACAGATAAAGAAAAGGGAATACCCCGTATGGGATATAAACCTTGATGGAGTGGTGGATGGTGAAGATTTAATTGAGTTTTCAAATCATTTTGGTTTTTATTACCCAGATGAAAACTATCTTGATGTTGTGGATTTCACTATGGACGGTTTAATTGATGGAGAGGATTTAATAGAGTTTTCAAACCATTTTAGTGAAACTTATAAAGGAGGCTAAAATTGAGGGAAATTCTTGAAAAGCTTAAAAGTTTACCAGATGTTTTTGTGGCTATGATAATTGAGGAAGATGGGCTTCTTGTGGACAGTATATCAGACACATCTCTTGATCCTGAAGCAATATCGGGGTTGTGTGCTACTATATTTAGAACAGCAAAGACAATACTTACAACCACTCATCTTGGTGAGCTTGATTTTGTAACTCTTGAGTCAGAGAGAGGAAATATATTTATTAAAAGTGTGGGTGAATTATTTCTTGCTGTTGTGGCAAGAAAGAGAGCAAATCTTGGCCTTATAAGAGTTGTTTTAAGGAAAAACGCTGAGAGATTAAAGGAGTATTTATAAAGGAGGCGAAAAAATGAAAGATGAAAAGGTAGTTATAAGAGCACCGAGAGGAACTAAGTTAAACACAAAGGGTTGGGGTCAAGAAGCTGCTCTTAGAATGCTTATGAATAATCTTGATCCAGAAGTAGCTGAGAAACCAGAAGAACTTATTGTCTATGGGGGAACAGGTAAGGCAGCAAGAAACTGGAAAGCATTCTGGAATATTGTTAAAGCTCTCAAGGAACTTGAAAATGATGAAACCCTCGTGGTGCAATCAGGAAAACCTGTTGGAATATTTAAAACCCATGAATTTGCTCCAAGAGTTCTCATATCAAACGCTATGCTCGTTCCAAAATGGGCAACATGGGATGAGTTTAGACGCCTTGAAGCACTTGGATTAACTATGTATGGTCAGATGACAGCTGGAAGCTGGATATACATTGGAACCCAGGGAATACTTCAGGGAACATATGAAACATTTGCCTCTTTAGCAAACAAACATTTTAATGGAACATTGAAGGGAAAATTTGTGCTTTCTGCTGGTCTTGGAGGAATGGGTGGAGCGCAGCCTCTGGCAATCACTATGAACGAAGGGGTTTGTGTAATAGCAGAGGTAGATAGAAAAAGGGCAGAGAGAAGAATAAAAACTGGTTATCTTGAATTTCTTGTTGATTCTCTTGATGAAGCGCTTAGGCTCATGGAAGAGGCAAAAGAAAAGAGAATCCCAAGATCCATTGGTGTAGTAATGAATGCGGTAGACTTATATACAGAATTACTGAAGAGAGGAATAGTTCCTGATGTGGTAACTGACCAAACTTCTGCGCATGATGAATTAAATGGATACGTCCCTTCGGGAATACCTTATGAGGAAGCACTCAAGCTGAGAAAAGAAAAACCTGAAGAATACAGGAAATTAGCTTATGAATCTATAGTTAAACATGTTGAAGCAATGGTGGAATTTAAAAAGAAAGGATCTGTTGTATTTGATTACGGGAATAACATTAGAGGACAGGCTTATAAAGCAGGATTCAAAGATGCTTTTGCTTTTCCAGGTTTCGTCCCGGCATATATAAGACCCTTGTTTTTTGAAGGAAAAGGACCTTTTAGATGGGCAGCTCTTTCAGGTGATCCTAAAGATATATATGTAACTGATGAAATTGTAGTCAAAGAATTTCCAGAGGATACTCATCTTGTAAGATGGATAAAATTGGCAAGAGAGAAGGTTAAATTTCAGGGATTACCAGCCAGAATTTGTTGGCTTGGATATGGTGAAAGAGCTCATTTTGGAAAAATAATAAACGATCTTGTTAAAAAAGGAAAAATATCTGCCCCCATTGTAATTGGAAGAGACCATCTTGATGCAGGATCAGTTGCTTCACCAAATAGAGAGACAGAGGGAATGAAGGATGGTTCAGATGCCATAGCTGATTGGCCTATCCTTAATGGTTTATTGAATGCTGTATCCGGTGCAACATGGATATCAGTGCATCATGGAGGAGGAGTTGGTATTGGATACTCAATCCATGCAGGAATGGTTGTGGTGGCTGACGGAACAGAAATAGCAGATAAAAGATTAGAGCTTGTCCTTAACAATGATCCGGGTCTTGGAGTCGTAAGACACGCGGATGCAGGATACGAGGAAGCAGTTAAATTTGCTAAAGAACATGGAATAAAAACACCATCAATTGAATAAAGAAATTTTATATGTTTTGGAAGCCCTTAAAAAGGAGGGGATTGAGTCTGATTTTAGAACCGTCCCTCCTTTTCCTTCTTATAAAGGTTCCTATGTGCTCGTTGTAGAAATTAAAAGAGATAAAAGAATAAGAATTGGCAAATTAGGAGAATTTTTGTTTAAAAAAGGATTCTATTTCTATGTAGGAAGTGCGCAAGGTGGTATCAAGAGAAGAATTGACAGGTACTTTAAGAAAAGAAAAATAAAATGGCATATAGACTATTTAATTAGAGAAGGGAACGTAAACGGAGTTCTCCTATTCAAAGGAAGAAAAGAAGAAGAGATCTCTAACATTATGAGAAAATTCATGAAAGAGTATATAAAGGGATTTGGATCTTCAGATAAAAGATGTTTCTCCCACCTTTTCATTTCAAGAGAAGAATCTACAGATTAAATATTACAAGTTTTGGGAAAGCACTCTTAAAGGCAGCTCCCAATCCAAAAACTAAGGATACAAAGGATATCAATCCACCATAAGGTACAAAAATATTTATCAAAATAAGGGGTATAGAAGCAACAAAGTATGACAAAACAAGATTTGGATTTTCTATATTCAGCAACTTAAGAATATGGGTTCCTATCGTTGTGTAAAAAATAGTAGTACCAAATAGATAAAAGATAAATACTCCGATTATTACAAGGGGCGTAAGAATTATTCCAATTATTGTAATTACAAGTAGTATAAGAATTCCAAAACTAATAGCAAGCAGTACAAGAGATAGAAGAAATGAGTTCATTGGTTTAGAAGATAGATATTTGACTCCTCTCTCTGTAGCGTGGGGAAATAGGGCAAGGATAAGAAAGGAAACGAATAGAAATACAAAGAAGAGTACTAACTTGGAAACTTTAGGCTTTCTCTCACCCATACGGATATGCAGGGGTATTCTTCTAAAAAACTCCTTATTTTTGAAAATACGCGAGATAAATGGAATTTCTGGAAGTTGGGTGGATTCAATTTCACCTTTAACTACACTGCCTTCTTCTCTTTTAACTTCCCCAACAACTCTAATATCACCTTCTACAGTAGAATTAGGTTTTAGCACAACATTTCCTAATCCAACCTCTATATCCCCTTTTACAACACCATAAAGAGTTACATCTCCAAGCCCAATCTGCACATCTCTTACCTCTCCATATATTTCAACATTTCCTGCCCCTACTCTTAATTTATTCACTCTTCCTTTCTCGAAGACTTTAACAGCACCAGTTCCCAGATTCAGAAGTTTTACATAACCATACACATACACATCAGTATCGCTAACGGATAATTCTTCAATAATATTTCCTTCTTTTACTATGTAAGGTGATTCAGAATAAACAGAAGCTGTCAATGGCAAAATTAGTATTAATATTAGAAGAATTAAGTATAACCTTATTTTAATACGCATATTCAGCCTCCTTTTCGTTAATTTATACGCGGTTTAATTCTTATTTGTTTCACTGTTTTAAGAACAAAGATTAGAAGGAGAGCAAATAGAATTATTAAGAGAGAAATGTATAGAAGATAGAAAAATCCGCCTGTAACTATAAGGATAGAAATTGAATTTAAGAAGTTCAATATAAAATCTATGAATTCTATCGGTATTCCAAAGAAAAGAATATAAATAACTGGATAGAAGATAAAAGCTAAGAGAGAAAAATTAAAAACCCTTTTAATCCTGTGAAGGAATAAAACTCTCTTTACAACCCTTCTTACAATTTTTCTATCATAGGGCCTATTTTTAGCCAATTCCTTAAAAAGAAGTTTATCAAACCTATCCATTTTTTCTGTCTCCTTTAAAATAAGATTTTAATTTCTCCTTACCTCTATGTATAAGAGTCTTTACTGTGCCAATAGAAATATCCATTATTTTACTTATCTCTTTATATCTATACCCATCTTCAAAAAATAACAGTATGGCCACTCTCTCTTTTTCATTCAGACACAAAAGCGCCTCCTCTATCTCAAGAGGGTCAAATTTTTCTTCTTTTTGGAAATACTCATATCCATCAAAAAAATCTTTTTCTCTTTTCTTTTTCCTTAAAAAATCCACCGCTCTTGAGTAAGCAATCTTATATAAAAATTGCCTCAAAGTTTTTTCACTAACTTCTTCAGTACCAAGAAGTGTTATAAATGTTTCCTCAAGAATATCTTCTGCATCCTCAACACTTCCAACCATTCTTCTTAGAAACCTGAATATTTCTTCCCCATATTCTATATAAATTTCTCTCATTCTCTTATTTTTATACGCATTTTGTTATAAGTTTGTTTTAGGAGATATTTTTCAATAGTCTTAGTCCATACTTTATATAATTTAATAAACTTTTAAAAGATTTAATAGTTGACGATGTTTTAATAATATATACGGGCCTCAAATAAAATGAAATAAGAGCCTTTTTCCTCAAGCTTAAAACTTCTTCTTTTGACAGATATTTTGTTCCTATAACAGGATTTGTAAAATAGTTGTGTCCTGTTACTTCCTCATTCAATAATCCTTCTTTCTTGGCTAAATCAAACAGCTCTGTTCCGTAATAGGGAATTGCTATATGAAATTCGGCAAAATCGCATGGAAGTTTCTTTGAAAATTCTATAGTTTTATCTATATCCTCTCTTTTTTCCCATGGAAAGCCAAGCATAAAAAAACAGTAAGTTTTAAGACCAACCCTCTTAGCCATTTTCACCGCTTTTACCGCGTCATCAACAGTTGCACCTTTTTTCATTAGTTTTAAGCTTCTATCGCTTCCAGATTCTATACCAAAGGCTATAAGATAACATCCTGCCTTCTTCATCCATTTAAGTGTTTCTTCCTCCAGGGGTTTAACGCGAGAATTTGCAACCCATTTTATTCTTAAATCTTTTTTAATGATTTCCTTACATACAGATATTACCCAGTTTTTATCTATGGTGAACGTATCTGCTCTGAAAAAGAATTCCTTTATTCCATATTTATTTATGCATTCTTCAATTTCATTAACGATATTCTCTGCACTTCTTTTTCTTGTTTTACTTCCTGAAACTATTGGTGTAAGACAGTATATACACTTTGCTGGACAACCACGAGATGTCTGAATAGTTGCCATAGGGTTACCTGTATCTGGATTTATGTAAAGTTCATTTTTCATAAGATCTCTTGCAGGGAATGGAATAGAATCAAGATCTTCAATAAAAGGTGCTGGAGGAGTTTTAGTCCATCCATTATTCTCTCTAAATATCAAGCCTCTAACTTCTGAAACATCTAAGTTCTTATTTAAAGCATTTACAAGTTTATCTATTACTCCTTCACTTTCACCATACATGGCAAAATCCATGAAATTGTATATTTCTTTGTCAAAGGATGAGAGTGGAACTGTAATAAAGTGTGCTCCTTCTGCTACAGTAATAACATCTTCCCTCATCCTCTTTGCAATTTTAAAATACTCTAAATCATCTTCAATAGTGGCTGTGGTTATACTCATTACAATCATGTCTGGGTTAAAT
>CAZNRO010000011.1:0-26172 GCA_964575745.1 uncultured Caldisericota bacterium
TGGATTTTCCACTTCCTGTAGCGCCTGTTACAAGAACAAAACCTTTCTCTAAATCTACGACTTTATTTATGGCTTTTGGAAGTCCAAGCTGTTCAAAACCAGGAATATCCCATGGTATGACTCTAAAAGCAGCAGCAACAGTTTGTCTCTGTCTAAATACATTCACCCTGAATCTTCCAATCCCAGATATACCAAATGAAAAGTCTATCTCCCAATCTTCTTTAAAATTTTCCTTCTGTTCATCGTTCATTATCGGGTAAACAAGCTCTTCCACCTCTTCAGACGTAAGTGGATCTGATTTTAAAGGAACAAGCCTCTTTTTGATTCTAAAAACAGGCGGTAAGCCAGCGGTAAGATGTAAATCAGAAGCATCTTTCTTTTTACATACATTTAGAAGATCTTGAAGACTGTACTTCATCCTTGCATTACCTCCACTGTTGATATAACTCTTAATACCTCTTCAAGGGAAGTTATACCCTTACGTGCCTTATCAAGTGCATCCTGAAGAAGTGTTTTTGTTCCATTCTTTACAGCATACTCTTTAATCTCTGTTGATGAGGCTCTCTTAAGAATCATCTCTCTTATATTATCATCTATCTTTAGAATCTCTTGGACTGCTATTCTTCCTTTGTATCCTGTATTATTACATATAGGACAACCTTTTCCTTTATAAAATACCATATTTTCATCCTCTATTCCAAGTTGTTCAAGCATGTATCTACTCGGTTTGATTTCTGTTTTGCAGTTATTGCATATCTTTCTTACCAATCTCTGTGCAGTGACTCCAATGAGAGCAGATGCTATAAGATACGGTTCTATTCCCATATCAATAAGTCTTGTGGGTGCAGAAAAGGAGTCATTTGTGTGGAGTGTAGAGAAGACAAGGTGTCCTGTTAAAGCTGCTTCCATAGCTATTTGAGCAGTTTCTCTATCTCTTATCTCTCCAACAAGAATTATGTCTGGGTCCTGTCTTAAGAAGGATCTTAAAGCATTAGCAAAGGTCAATCCAATCTTTGGATTGACTTGAAGCTGTGTTATTCCATCAAGTTGATACTCCACAGGATCTTCAGCTGTGAGAATGTTAACTTTTGGTGAGTTGAGAATCCTTAAGACTGCATAAAGAGTTGTTGACTTACCAGAACCAGTTGGACCAGTGATAAGTATCATTCCATAAGGCTGGGTAATCAATGACTTAAATATAGTTAAACTATCCTCGGAGAATCCAAGCCTCTCTAAGGGGATAAGAGATCTTTCCTTATCAAGGATTCTCATTACGACCTTCTCTCCAAATATTGCTGGAAGAATGGAGATTCTTAAGTCTATCTCCCTTCCTCTAAATTTTATGTTAATCCTTCCATCCTGAGGTCTTCTTCTCTCTGCAATGTCAAGATTTGCCATAATCTTTACTCTTGAAACAAGTCCAGGCTGAATATTTTTGGGTAGAGACATAGCATCGTTTAAAACTCCGTCTATTCTGTACCTTACTCTTACTGATCTTTTTTGAGGTTCAATGTGAATATCTGATGCTCGGGAAATGATTGCTTCAGTTATTATTTGGTTCATCAGTCTTATGATAGGTGCCGTCTCTGCTAAACTTCTTGCTTCGTCAATTGAAAGTTCAGTTCCCTCCTCCTCTTCAGTTTCAACCTCTACCCCACCCGTCATCTCCATAACAGCTTCTTTTACAGTTTTCTCCATGGAGTAGTATTTTTCAATATTCCCTATGATAGATTCTTTTGATGCAACATATATCTTTACATTGTTCAGGTAATTTCTCAGAAAATCAATAGCAAAAATGTTTGTTGGATCAGAGATAGCAACCATAATCTCTCCCTCTTCAGTTCTTCCAAAAGGTATAACCTCAAACCTTCTGGCTATCTCTTCACTTATGAGGTGTACAGTCTCTTTGTCTATTTCAACGGTGGAAAGATCAATGTATGGATAACCCCACTGTTTTGCTATGATCTTGGAAAGAGTTTCTTCATCTATTGATCCCAATTTCTTTAGTATATTCAGAAGCCTATCCCCTGTTTTTTTCTGCTCCTCGAGGGCTTCTTTGAGCTGCTCCTCAGTAATGATTCCACTGGAGACAAGCATATTGCCTATAAGGTCATTTCTACCCATACCAAAATTATATCACAGTATATTTTTTCTAAAAAGAGATTCAAAAAACCTTGTTATCTTTGTCAGAAAGAAATCTTTTGATTTATCTTTTGGCTCAACCAGAATTGTGTAGCACCCAAGTAAATTACCCCCAAGAATATCTGTAAAAATTTGATCTCCAATTACGATGGTCTTCTCTTTTTTAGCCTTGAGTATCTTTATAAGTCTTTTAAATGAGAAAGGCAAAGGTTTGAATCCTCTACCTATGGAAGGAAAACCAAATCTCTTCTCTATAAACTTCACTCTGTTTTTATAGTTATTTGATATGATCCCTATCTTAAAGTGTTTTTTTGCATATTCTATCCATTTTAAAACATTTTCCTCTATATGTTCGCTTCCCCTTGTCACCAGTGTATTGTCAAGGTCAATGATGAGTGCATCAAAGTTATCTATATAATTTTTTAGGTCTATATCTTCTATTCTTTTGAAGGATTCTTTTGGTTTCAGAAGCTTAAGCATTTCCTATCTCTAATGGTTCATAAATTATAGGAATGTATTTTGAAACCTCGCTGAGAAAGTCAGTAATTTCTGGAAGAAAACTCTCATCAAAGGAAACATCCATAACACCAAGATTGTTGTTAACAAAGGTAAAAAGTATCATCGCTTCTCCTTCTAAAGATTCAAGCAAACTTTGAATAAAACCTATCTCTTCTTTTGGAAAGTACATTCTGATGGTAAATTCCTTCACGCTATCTCCTTTAACAGTTCTTTTATCCTTCCAACTATCATATCCACAGCAACGATGTTAAACCCACCCTCCGGGATGATAATATCTGCAAACCTTTTTGTTGGTTCAACAAATTGAATGTGCATGGGTCTAACTATTTCAAGATACTGAGCAACAACTGAATCAAGAGACCTCCCCCTCTCTTTTATATCCCTTAAAAGTCTTCTTATAAATCTTACATCTGGATCGGTATCCACATATATCTTTATGTCCATCAGTTTTCTTAATCCTTCGTCAAAGAGTGAGAGTATTCCCTCAATTATAATTATCTTTTTGGGTTCTATTCTCTGGGTTTCCTTAAGTCTTACATATTCCACAAAGGAGTATACAGGTTTTTCTATACTTTTTCCCTGTATAAGTTTCTTTAGGTGATTTATAAGTAGTGGAAAATCAAATGCATCTGGATGATCGTAGTTTATTTTTACTCTTTCCTCAAAAGGAATGTGAGAGTGATCTTTATAATAGGAATCCATGTCAAGTATAAGTATGTCCTCTCCCACCTTTTCTTTTATCTTTAAAGCAACGGTGGTTTTTCCCGACCCCGAACCTCCTGCAATACCAATGAGTATGTTTTTTTTCATGGCATCACCTTTCTTATATTTTTTAAATGCTCGTTGTATGTTTCTGCAAAAAGATGGGTTCCGTCTCCCTTTGCCACAAAGTAAAGGAAGTCTGTTTTAGCTGGATGTATCACAGCCTCTATGGATTTGACAGATGGATTACATATAGGTGTTGGAGGGAGTCCTGTATATTTGTATGTGTTATAGGGGGAGTCAATTTCAAGCTCTTTTGATGTAAGGGTATAGCCAGCATCAGGTAAAACATACTTTAATGTTGGATCTGCTTGAAGTTTCATTCCTAATTTTAACCTATTTATAAAAACTGAAGCAATTATCTTTCTTTCTTCGTCCACCTGAGCTTCCTTTTCCACAATTGATGCCAGTATAAGAACTTCATAATTTGAAAGATTTCCTTTGTATTCCTTAAATAGTGGATTACACTTTGACTTAAAATTTTCAAGCATCATCTTTATATCCTTTTCTACTTTCTCCCTTTCAAAAAAATAGGTGTCAGGATATAAAAAACCCTCAAGAGTATCTACCCCTTCAAAAATATAGTCTCTATACTTGTCTATATTGGATACTTCCTTCTCAAAATCTTCCTTTGAACATATTTTATTTTTGATAAAAGCTTCCTCAACCTCCTTTAATGTATAACCCTCTGGTATTGTCACTTTCACATAAGGGGGAATTCCTCCCTCTGTAAATTTTAACAGTACTTCTCTTAAATCCATTTTTTTATCAAATGTATATATACCAGACTTTAAATCCTTATCAATTTTGTAGTATTTGGACAGAAGCACAAATAAGGTTTTATTTTTAATCAGACTATTGTCATAGGCAATTTCTGCTATTTGCTGAACTGTGGAATTTTCGGGCACAGTTATCTTTGTAGGTTTAAAAGTTTCCGGAGGGAGCATTTCTTCATAGGCATAGAAGCCTATTGCAATAATAAGTACTGAAACAAATAAAGCAAATAGAAAAATCTTTAAGATTTTCACCTTAGCCTCTCCAGATAGCTATTCAAAATTATTATAGCAGAAGAGGTATCATCATCTAAAACCTTTTTTCTTCCCCTCTTTCTTTTCTCCTTTGTTTTTTTGATTGGGGTGTTTGCTATCTTGGTTGTAAACCTTTCATCTACAAGTTCAACCTTTATTTTAAGCGTGGTCTCAATCTTTTCTTTTACTTTTAGAATCTTCTCTGCCTGTTTTCCAATCTCTCCAGATAAACTCAAAGGGAAGCCAAGAACTATTAATTCCACATTAAATCTATCGACTATTTCTTTTAGTTTCTCTATCTTCTCTTTCTCTTCTCCATAAAAGACACCAACGCCTCTTGCAATAATATTCATTGGGTCTGATATGGCAACGCCCATTTTCTTATCTCCCCAATCAATTCCTAAAATTCTCACCAAGACACCTCTATATCTATGGTGTAATTTATATCTCTATAATTTTGAGGTGATTTAATGTGCAACAATAATTTATGCGGCAATTCTTCTCTCTATTTCCTTTCTAAGAATTTCTTCTATACCTTTTGAATTGTCAACTCTTCCCCGTGCATTGTTGTCTCTTCCCCCTCCCTTTACACCCATGGAGGTCTTTAGATAATCCATAAGACTTTTTGCTGTAATTCTTTCCTTTATAGAATCTGAAACAAAGATACTTATGTTCTTTTCTTCCCTTCCAGAAACTACGAGCAGGACAAAATCCTTTATTTTATTTTTAATCTCGTCAAACAATATATAGGAATCATCCGGATTAACAAATTTATCCCTTACAGTAATGAAGCTTATGCTTGAGATCTTTTCTGGCTTTGATATTCTCTCTCTTGCTATTATACTAAGAAGTCTCTTTTTAAGTTCCAGATATTCCCTGTCTTTTTCCTTTAGTTTCTGTTTTATCTCTTTAATTCTTTCAACCACATTCTCACTGGGCACTCCAAGAAGTCCTGATATTTCCTTTTCTCGTTCTTCAAGTTCTCTCATGTAGTTAAAAGCTTTCTTTCCTGTATAGGCTTCAATTCTCCTTAAATTTGAACCAATACCTCTTTCAGATATTATCTTAAAAATTCCTATTTCCATCGTGTTGGATACATGGGTGCCTCCACAGAATTCTTTGGTTAGCCCCTCTACAGAAACCACTCTTACTTTTTTCCCATATTTTTCTCCAAAGAGCGCAACTGCTCCCTCTTTTTTTGCTTCCTCAATGTCTTTTATTTCCCAGTTCACAGGAATTTCTCTGTATATTGCTTCAATAACCCTATCTTCTATTTTTTTTATCTCTTCATACTCTAAAGGAGAAAAATGTGAGAAATCAAATCTTAGGTAATCTTCGTCAACAAGAGAACCTTTCTGTAAAGCGTGTTCTCCCAGAACTTCTCTGAGAGCCTTATGCAGTAGATGTGTTGCTGTATGTGCTCTTTGAATGCCTTTCCTTCTCTCGTAATCTACTTCAGCAACTGCCTCTGAATTTACACTCACAGACCCTTTGTTTACCCTTACAAGATGAATAATAAAGTTTTCAACAGGGTGTTTTGTATCTATAACTTCCAGATCAAAATCATCTCCATATATTTTTCCTTTATCTCCTACCTGTCCACCTTTTTCTCCATAAAATGGTGTCTTATCAAGTATAACAATTCCCTCTTCGCACTCCTTTAATTCGTTTACAGATTCTCCATTCTTTAAAAGATAGATAACCTTTGATTTCTGAGAAAGTGTAGTATAACCTGTAAATTTTGTCTCTCCAAGAGTTTCCTTGAGTTTTATATAATTTAAATCCATTGAAAAAATGCCACTTTCTTTTTGAACTACTCTACTCTTTTTTCTTGATTCCTTAAGTGCTTCATCAAACTCCTTTTTATTGAAGGTTAGATTGTATCCAGAGAGTATATCTTCAGCAAGTTCTTTTGGAAATCCATAGGTATCGTACAGGAAGAATATATCTTTTCCTGAAACTATTCTTTCTTTTCTGGATAGAGTTTTTTCTGCAATCTGTGTTAGGTAATCAAGCCCTCTACTCAATGTATTTATAAAACCTTTTTCCTCAGCGAGAAGCACCTTCTCAACGATTTCCTTCTTCTTTTTTATAAGAGGATAAATATCTCCTAAGGATTCTACAACTGATGGATATATTTTGAACAAGAAAGGCTCTCTTAATCCAAGACTCCATCCAGAAGAAAAACTTCTTCTGATAAGTCTCCTTAAAACATACCCTCTCCCTTCATTGGAGGGAAATAGACCTTCAGATATTAAAAGGGTTATTGCTCTTATGTGATCCGCAATAACTCTAAAGGAATAAATGTTTTCTTTGTAATCTTTACCTGTGACCTTTCCTATTTTTTCTATAATTCCAGAAAATAGATCTGTTTCAAAGTTACTTCTCTTTCCCTCAAGCACCATAGTCATTCTCTCAAGACCCATCCCTGTATCTATGTTTTTACGAGGCAATGGGGTGAGTGTTCCATCTTTTTTTCTATCAAATTGAGTAAATACGAGATTCCATATTTCAAGAAATCTATCACAATCAGATGCTGGTCCAAGTTCAACCTTTTCGCACGGGAAATCTTCTCCAAGGTCAAAATAAATCTCTGAATCAGGACCGCATGGTCCCTCTTCTCCCATCTGCCAGAAGTTATCCTCAAGTTTTACAATTCTATCTTCAGGTATCCCAATCTTTCTCCACAAGTTATAGGCTTCATCATCATCTGGATACACTGAAGCCCACAATTTCTCTTTAGGTAAACCATATATTTTTGTAACAAGTTCATATGCCCACGGGATTGCATCTTCTTTAAAATAGTCACCAATGGAAAAGTTACCAAGCATCTCAAAAAAGGTATGGTGTCTTATGGTCTTTCCTACCTGTTCAATGTCATTTGTTCTTATACATGCCTGACATGTGGTTATTCTTGGATTTGGAGGTTTTTCTTCTCCCAGAAAATAGGACTTTAAAGGAACCATTCCCGCTGCTGTAAATAGGAGCGTTGGATCCTTTGGTATCAAAGAAAATGAAGGGAGTCGTAAATGACCCCTATCTTCAAAGAACTTCAAGAACTCTTCTCTTATCTCTTTTGATGTTTTAATCATTTACCTCCTTTTTAAGATATTATAGCACAGTATTTTTAAGTTATTTATGTGCGAAAGCTACTTTTATGTTATAATCTTTCTTGAAATAATCTTAAAGAATTAAATTACGGAGAGGAGTTATGGAAAAGATTAAAAAGGAAGAGTTTGAAAAATGGGAAATTATCAAGGATTTAGTTGACCAGCTCATTGATTTAATGTTAAATTACAGACAGAGTGGTCATCCAGGGGGATCAAGGTCTAAAGTCTATTTAACCCTTTCAACACTTCTTTCTGGTTTTGCAAGATATGATATAAGAGAACCAGAGAAACCTTTCAATGACAGAATCATTCTCGTGGCAGGTCATACCATTCCACTCATATACGCTGTTCTTTCAGTTCTTAATGAAGCTATGAGATTAAGATATCAGGAGACGAAAGACGAAAGGTATCTACCGAAATCAAAGGAGAGGACACTTTATCCTGAAGACCTTCTTGGATTTAGAAGAAGAGGTGGACTACCAGGGCATGCAGAGATGGGTGGTAAAACACTTCTGTTGAAATTTAACACAGGTCCTTCTGGTCATGGTTCAGCAGCAGCAGTGGGAGAAGCTATTGCCCTTAAAAGACTTGGAGCAGATGGGGTAAAGGTGATAGCCATTGAAGGTGATGCAGGTCTTACACCCGGAGTAACTCACGAAGTATTAAACTCTTCGTGGTCATTGGGACTTGATAACCTCTTCTATCTCATTGACTGGAACAATTTTGGTATAGATGACCATCCTCTTAAAGAAACTGTTTATGGAACACCCGAGACATGGTTTTCTTCTCATGGGTGGAGAGTAGTGGGAACTGAAGAAGGTATGAAGTGGGAAACTGTTGCTGAAACTGTTGAGAAACTATTTACAGATGTGAAGAAGAACATTCCAAATGCTGCATGGTTTAAAACCCGTAAGGGGAGAGACTATCTTAAATACGATAACAAATCCCATGGTTCACCTCACAAGATGAATTCAGAAGTTTTCTGGGAAACGAAGAAACCATTTCAGGACAAGTACGGAGTTAAATTCGTTGGATTTGGTGAACCAGCGCCAGGTACTTACGACGAGATCATGGAGCAGTTTAAGAAAAATATCGATGTTGTTATGAGTGTGTTAAGGGAGAATAAAGAACTCTACAGATACATTTCTGATAGACTTGTTGAGATAGGTGAGAGTGTACCAGATGACCTACCTTTAAAGGTTGACAGAGATAAAAATCCACTTCACGATGAAGCGCTCTACGATTTTAAAAACTATCCAAAAGAACTTTATGAAGAACCGGGAAAGGTTGTTCCAAATAGAAATGCCTTTAGAAAGTGGGGAGCGTGGATAAATGCATACACTGCAAAGAAGTATAATAGACCTTTGTTTATAGCTATGTCTGCTGATCTTGCTGAATCTACAAGAATTGATGGTTTTGCAAGGCCCTTTGGTGATTTCCCCGGTTATGGTTGGTATAATAAAGAGAAGAATCCTGATGGAGTCTTACTTCCTCAGGAGATTACAGAGTTTGTAAATTCTGGTATTTGTGCAGGTATTGAAACTGTTAATGTAGCTAAGGATCCCTATAAAGAATTTGTTGGATTTTATTCAACATCATCTACCTATGGTTCCTTTGCATACCTCAAGTACGGTATGATGAGACTGTTCTCACAGCTTGCCCAGGATTGTCCATTAAAAGTTGGAAAGGTTATATGGGTTGCAGGTCATTCAGGTCCAGAGACAGCAGATGACTCAAGAACACATTTTGGAATATTTGCTCCTTATGTGGGAAAACTATTCCCAAGAGGTCAGGTGATAAACCTACATCCATGGGAATACAATGAGGTTCCTGTGGTTCTTGGGAGAGCGCTGAAAGAAGATGCACCAATAATCGTGCTTCATCTTACGAGACCGGGAATTCCCATACCTGATAGAGAAAAACTTGGTATACCAAGCCATTTTGAGGCAGCACATGGCGCATACATCATAAGAGATTACAAAAAAGACCTTCCAGAAATGGGAACTGTTATTGTTCAAGGAACAAGCTCCACCCTCGGTGTTGTTAAGATACTACCAAAGCTTGACGAACTTGGATTGAATGTAAAAATAGTGGCAGCCATAAGCTATGAGTTATTTATGAAAGAACCAAAGGACTACAGAGACAAAGTCTTACCTCTCTCACACTGGAAAGATTCAATGGTTATAACCAGCGAGGCTTTAAGAAACATGAGTGACTGGCTCTTTAGTAAAGTGAGTGAAGAATACTCAATGTCCTCTGATTGGGATAACAGATGGAGAACTGGTGGTACAGTTGATGATGTACTTGAGGAAGCTCACTTAACGCCAGATTACATACTTGAAGGAATTAAAAAATTTGCTTTAGAGAAAGATAAAAGATTAAAGAAACTCTCAGAAATCTGATAAAAGGGAGGCCGATGCCTCCCTTTTATATTTTTTACACCCTTTCCTTTAAAAGTTTAAACACCTTTTCTGGAGTAAATGGTGCTTCTTTTAATCTAATTCCTACCGCGTCATACACTGCGTTAGAGATTGAAGGTAATGGACCATTTATGTTTACTTCTGCAACAGACTTTGCTCCAAATGGCCCAGTAGGTTCATAGGTTGGAACAAACTTTACAACAATTTCTGGTAAATCAAGAGATGTAAGGATTTTGTAGTCAAAGAATGTGGGATTTGTTGATGCACCTGTTTTTGTGAATTTTATTTCTTCAGTTAAAGCGTATCCAAGACCATTAACTATTGCTCCTATAGATTGACCTCTTGCAAGTTTTGGATGTATAACAACTCCAGCATCTATAATCGCCACATACTTTACCGGTATAATCTTTCCAGTTTCTGTATCCACATCAACAAGAACAAAATGAGCGGCGAATGGAGGAGGAGATTTTGGAGAAACATAGGATCCTACTCCTATCAAATGTTCCTGATTCTCCTCATAGTAGCTCTTAAGTCCAATTTCTTTGTATGTTATACTCTTTCCGCTCTTTTTACTTATAACAGTTGAATCCATAATATAAAGATTATCTGGATCCTCTTTAAGTAGTTTTGCTGCATAGTTTATGATTTTAGCCTTTAAATCTTTGGCAGCTCTTAGAACAGCTCCACCAGAAATATAAGTGGTACTTGATGCATATGCTCCAGTATCAAAGGGAGTGAAATCTGTATCTGATGAATAAACAAAGAAGTTTCTGTAATCTGTCTTTAATTCCTCTGCTGCAATCTGTGTAAGAACGGTATCAGAGCCTGTTCCTATATCTGTTGCACCTGTTAGAAGCTGAAAACTTCCGTCATCGTTCATTCTTATTTCACAGGATCCCATGTCTATTAGAGCAATGCCAGATCCCTGCATGAGTATAGCCATTCCCACTCCTCTAATGTATGATCCTTTTTTAACTCTCTTGTTTCTCCATCTGTCCCATTCTATCTCCTTCTTTCCTATTTCAATACATTTATCCAGAGCACAGCTTTCAATGATTTGTGGTATTCCTTCCCTACCTTCTCCAAGTTTTTCAAATATGGGAGATGTTTCACCCTCTTTTATGTGATTTCTCTTTCTAAACTCCACTGGATCAATGCCCATTTTTTCGCTAAGTTCATCTATAGCGGTTTCAAGAGCAAAGTAAGCCTGAGTTGCACCATACCCCCTATATGCACCGGCAACGGGAAGATTGGTGTACACCGCATCTCCAGTAAATCTTACATTCTTTGCCTTGTTGTATATGGGAAGAGATTTACTGCCAACATTAAATAGAACGGTAGGTCCATGTGTGCCATAAGCTCCTGTGTTCAAGACAACTCTCATATCTATTCCTGTAAGAATGCCTGAAGAGTCAGCACCAAGTCTTATGTAAATTTTGGATGGATGTCTTGTTCTTCCGGAGATAAACTCTTCTCTTCTTGTATATTCCATTCTTACAGGTCTTTTTGTTCTTAATGTCATAAGAGCGCATATATCCTCAAGTACTATCTCTTGTTTTGTGCCAAATCCTCCACCAATTCTTGGTTTAACAACCCTTATGTTATTGATGGGAATTCCAAGTATCTGTGAAATTATTCTTCTTACATGAAAGGGAACCTGAGTTGAACTTCTTATCACAAGTCTATTATTTTCATCAAGATATGTGATAGTTATGTGTGTTTCCATAGGAACATGCTGAGCATACTGGGTTTTTGTGTAGTATCCTTCAATTTTAAAATCTGCATCCTTTATGGCCTTATCAACATCTCCTACCTCTACTTCAACATGTGAAACTATATTTCTTTCCTTATCGTAAATGCCAGTGCTTTCATCTTCATCATGAATGACTGGTGCACCTTCTTTCATTGCCTCTTCTGGGTCAAAAACTGACGGTAAATTTTTGTACTTAACCTTTATAAGTTTCAGAGCCTCCTCGGCAATTTCTGGAGTTTCAGCACCTACAGCAGCAACCCTATCACCTACAAATCTTACCTTCTTATCAAAGATAAAGGCATCATATGGCGATGGTTCTGGATAACCCTGACCAGCAGTGGTATGAGGTATCCTTGGAGTATTTTTGTATGTAAGAACTATTTTAACACCGGGGAATTTCTCTGCTTCAGTTGTATCAATGTCAACTATCTCTGCATGAGCAAAGGGACTTGTTAGAAGCTTTGCATGAATCATGTCTGAGAGATTGATGTCATCAGTAAAAAGTGGTTGACCTGTAGTAAGGGGAAGACCATCGTATTTCTCTACACTCTTTCCTACAACTTTCAATTCTTCTTTTTTATCTTTCTTAGGCATTTTTTTCCTCCTTGAGCAACTTGATAGCTTTTTCAACAGCTTCTATCTGTTGTATATAACCTGTGCACCTACAGAGGTGTCCTGAAAGGGCTTTTTTAATGTCTTCTCTCGTAGGATTTGGATTTTCATCAAGAAGTGCCTTCATGGATAGAATTATTCCAGGAATACAGTATCCACATTGTACAGCTCCTTCTTCTACAAAACTTCTCTGTAGTGGATGTGGTTTCTCCATGTCTCCTATTCCTTTGATTGTAATAACGCTTCTATCTTTAACTCTTCCTGCAAGTATAGTACATGAAGGAACAGGTACTCCATCAAGTAAAACTGTACAGGCTCCACATTCACCTGTCTTACAGTTATTTCCTTTAACTTCTGTGTGTCCATTCCTCCTTAGAAGTTCAAATAGTGATTCTCCGGGATAGGCGTCAAACTCCACATATTCACCATTTAATTTGAACTTTATCTTCATATTTCCTCCCTTATACTCATCAGATTTCTCTTGGTTAAAACTCCAGTAAGTTCTCTCCTGTAATCTCCTGATATCCTCATATCATCTGCCACTTTTACAGTGTTCATCATGAGTTCCTTTGCTTTTCCGATAACTTCATCTGTAAGTGTCTTACCGAGTAAGAAGTCCTCAACATCTTCTACCCTTATAGGACCAAAAGGTCTTGCGCCGACGACAACTATTGCATCCTCCACTTTCTTCTCTTTGTCAAATTTCAAAAGTATACCCTCATCTAACAGTGGAATATCTGCAGCTGTTCTTGTAAACCTTATATAGGAAAAGTGATACGAAGGATCAAATTTTTTAATCCTTACCTCTTTTATTATTGCCTCATCAAGGAATTCTCTAATTTCTACCCTCATGAACTCTGAAAGAGTCATCTCTTTCTCCTCTCCTGTGAATATAACAAGAGATGCATCAAGAGATAAAAGAATTGCAGTAATATCTGACCATGGATAGTTTCTTGCTACACTTCCACCAAAACTTATTACATTTCTTATAATAGGAGTTGCAATTTCAGAGAAAACTTTTGTTAGCTTGCCTTTAAACAACTTTCCAACTACTAAGGACTTTTGAGCTTCACCGATGGTAGTTTTAGCACCGATCTTTATCTTTTCCTCATCCTCTTCTATATAGGAGAGACCAAGATTTTCAAGATCTATAAGGTATTCAACACTTTTTGGACTCCTCCATATGATATCAAGTCCACCTCCAACAACTCTTGCAGACTTACCCTTCTTTTTGAGTAAATCTAAAGCCTCAGTTAAAGACTCTGGATAAAGATACTCCTTTACATTTTTTAACATCCTTCCTCCTTTCGTCTCATAAAATCATAAATTTCCTCTTTGGAAGGAATATATACTCCAAGCCTCGTTGTGGATAATGCACCAGACAAGTTGGCGAATTCAACTGCTTCCTTCGAATTACCTGATTCAAGATACTTGTATACAAAAGATGCATTAAAAACATCTCCTGCTCCTGTGGTATCCACTGCTCTTACCGGTATTCCTGAAGATACTATCTTATCCTTCCCTGTAATTACCATTGCGCCATTTTCACCCTTTTTAATCACAAAAAACTTTCCTTCATCTATAAGTTTATACTTAAACTCCTCCTTAATCAAAGAAAACTCTCTTAAATTTGAAAAAATTACATTACTCCTATCCATAATGTAATAAACTGCATCAATAAATCCTTCTATTTCCTCCCCTATTCTTATCTGTGTGTCAAAAAATAATCTTAACCCCTTCTTACTTATAAAATCAGCTGCTTCTTTTAATCTTTTCTGTGAGGTTTCACTTGTTAAAATTCCTCCTGAGATATACACAGCTGAAAAATTTGAGAAATCTATCTTTTCCAGTTTTTTAACATTTACTTCTTCGTATGCTACATCTTTAATACCTGCAAATGTCGTTCTCTCCCCTTGTTCGTTTACTATCGCTACAATAAGTGCCGTTTTTTTATTTACTCTGTCAATAAAATCTTTCCGAACTTTGAAGGTATCAAGGTGTTTTTCAATAATAGATGAGAAGGCATCATTTCCTAAAGGAGTGAAATAAAAAACTTCGTATCCAAAATTCGAAAGTGCACAGGAAAAATTAACCCCTGTACCAGCAGGTGTAATCTTTATATCTTCTGGAACTATATTTTTGTCTCTTTCAAACTGAAAGTTTCCTTTTATAGTGATATCCACACAGTTATCGCCAATCACTAAAATTTGCATTCTCTCACCCTTTCAACAAAAAGTTCTACCTTTTTAATATCTTTTCTCCCATTTCCTCCCTGAATATCAAGAGAAGTTTTTGCATCAACTCCAGATGGCTTTACACTTTTTATAGCTTTGCATACATTCTCAGGTGAAAGACCTCCTCCAAGAATAACAGGTTTTTTTACACTCTCAACGATTTTTCTACTTATATTCCAATCATGAGTTTTTCCTGTAGCACCAATAAAACCGGGCATCTGCTTACTTTCTCCAGGCGTATCAAGAATAAAGGAATCCACAAGGTCATCAAACAAGATAGCCTTCTCTATGGATTCCTCTCCTGAAACAGGTATAGCGAGAAGTATCTTACTCTTTATACTCTCTCTAAGTTTAATGAGGTATTCTCTCTCCACCTCGTAGCATATATGTAAGTAATCTGGTTTTATAAGCTCTATAGCAGGAACTATTTCCTCTATCTCCTTCACATCAAGGATAAGGCTTGTTTCTTTAGCTTGTTCTCTTATGAAACTTATGAGTTCCTTTGCTTTCTTGTAGGAGACAATTCCTTTTTCTATATCCCCATTTTTTGAGGCTACGATTCCCAACCTATCCACTCCAAGTTCACACAATTTTTCTGCATCGTATAGATTATTTATTGCATAAATTTGAATTAGCATAACAATTCTATTTTAAAGCGTAACAATTACCCTTGTCAATTTTTAAATCTTGACAAGGGAAGTCAAGGAATTATAAAATGGAAATTAGTAAAACAAACCAAGGAGGTGTTAAATGAGAAAGATCGGCGGGATTCTGGCAATCTTAGTGATTGTACTCCTCCTGTTTACTTCATTCACCATCTCGTGTGCACCAAAGGAAGAGAAACCTCAAGAGCAGCAGCCCACTGAGACTCAAGAAAAGAAAATCAAAGCTGGATTTATCTATGTGGGTCCAGTAGGAGATTATGGTTGGACAAATGCTCATGATGTAGGGAGGAAGTATGTAGTGGAAAAATTCCCATGGCTTGAGACGGTATATGTTGAATCCGTTGCAGAGGGTGATGCTGCAAGAGTTATTGATAGGTTAATAAATGAAGAGAAATGCAATGTTATCTTTACAACAAGTTTTGGATATATGGATGAAACCATTAAAGCTGCAGAGAAGTATCCAGATGTAATATTTGAGCATTGTTCTGGTTATAAGAGAACAAAGAATTCAGGCACTTATTTTGCTGAACTTTATCAGATGTACTATCTTAATGGTTTAATGGCAGGAGCATTGACAAAAACAAATAAAGCAGGATATGTTGCAGCATATCCAACACCTGAAGTTGTAAGACATATAAATGCCTATGCCCTTGGTATAAAAGAGGTAAATCCAGATGCAAAGATTTATGTAAGATGGCTGTTTTCATGGTATGATCCAGCAAAGGCAAAAGAAGCTGCTGAATCATTAATAGCTGAGGGTATAGATTGCCTTGCCTTTACAGAGGATTCAACGGCTGTTGTTGAAGTCGGAGAGGAACACACAAAGACGGGACAGCAGATATACACATTCTCTCACTACAGTCCAATGCAGAAGTTTGGTCCAGATACAGTGGTTTCCGGTCAGCTGGTGGACTGGGGAATAATGTACGAGGAAATCTTAAGAAGAGTATATACAAACACATGGGATAATAGAGATTATTGGTGGCTTGCAAAAGAGGGAGCATGCGAACTTGGAGGCGAATTTGGCACTCCAATAAATCCAAAGTTCATAGATGAACTTAAATCAAAGATGGTAAAGGATCCAATACTTGGCGAGATAAGCGTGTATGACCTTGTTATGAAGAGATTGGAACAGATGAAAGAAGCAACAGTTCTATTTGATCCATTTACTGGCCCAATCTATGATCAGAAAGGAACACTTAGGCTCAAACCAGGAGAAAGAGCAAGTCACGATCTTTTATGGAGTGTAGATTGGTTTGTTGATAATGTTGTGGGAGAGATTCCAAAGTAGTCAGTGGATATTGTATAAAGAGGGGGTTCACCCCCTCTTTTAATATTTTTATAAAAGGGGTGAGACTTGAAGAGAAAAAAGGAGCCTACACTTCACTCTCAAGGGGGTAAAAAAATAGAGTTATTGGAGATGAAAAATATCTACAAAAAGTTTCCTGGAGTTATAGCGAACGACAATATAAACCTTACTGTGAAAGGTGGAGAAATACATGCACTTCTTGGGGAGAACGGGGCCGGTAAGACAACTTTGATGAACATCCTTTATGGAATTTATCAACCTGATAGAGGGGAGGTTTATATAAACGGAGAAAAGACAACAATAAAATCACCGAGAGATGCAATAGAACTTGCTATAGGTATGGTTCATCAGCACTTCATGCTAATTCCTACTCACACAGTAGCAGAAAATATATCCCTTGGGTTTAAGGAAGCTCCTTTTCTTTACCCTACCAGAGTTATTGAGGAAAGAATCCGTGATTTTACAGATAAGTACGGACTTAAAATAAATCCAAAGGCAAAAATATGGCAGCTTTCTGCTGGAGAGCAGCAAAGGGTGGAGATAATAAAGACTCTCTTTAGGGGTGCAAGTCTACTTATCCTTGATGAGCCAACTTCTGTTCTTACTCCTCAGGAAACAGAAGAACTTTTCTCAATACTTAAAAGACTTGTGGAGGAAAAACATTCTGTAATCTTTATTACCCACAAACTTGAGGAAGTTATGGAGGTAAGTGATAGAGTCACTGTTTTAAGGAAAGGAAAGGTTGTTACCACAGTAAAGACAAAAGATACCAGTAAGAAAGAACTTGCAAGGATGATGGTTGGAAGAGAGGTGATTTTTAAATTAGAAAGGGAGAAACTTAAAAAAGGAGAGAAAGTCCTTGAGGTTAAAAATCTTTCTGTGGAAAATGACAGAGGACTTATGGCAGTAAAAGAGGTTTCCTTTAGCGTTCACAAGAATGAAATTTTTGGGATTGCTGGAGTTGCTGGAAATGGTCAGAGAGAGTTAGTAGAGGCAATAACAGGATTAAGAAGAGTGAAGGACGGGAAGGTGGAGATTCTAAATGTTGATGTTACAAACTCTTCTCCAAAAAGAATTGGAGATATAGGTGTTGCACATATCCCTGAGGAGAGAATAAGGTTTGGAATAGTTCCAAATCTATCTGTATATGAAAATGTAGTTTTACGAGACTATTACCACGAACCATTCTCAAAGGGTTCATTCCTTAATTATCCCTATATAAAAGAGCACAGCAAAAAGCTTGTAAAGGAGTTTTCCATTGATACCCCTTCTATAGAAACTTCAGTGAAACTTCTATCAGGTGGAAACATACAGAAGTTAATTCTTGCGAGGGAAATCTCTACAAAGTCAAATCTGATAATCGCTGCTCATCCCACCTATGGACTTGATGTTGCAGCGACAGAATATATAAGAAAACTGCTTTTAAAAAAGCGAGAGGAGGGCGCAGCTATCCTTCTTGTTTCAGAGGATTTAGAAGAGGTATTTGAGCTAAGTGATAGGATTGCAGTAATGTTTGAGGGAAAGTTTATGGGTATTATTCCAAGAGAGAAGACAAATCTTCAGGACATTGGTTTAATGATGGCAGGTTCAAAGACATTGGAAAAAAAATATGAAGATTAAAGTAGAAAAAAGAGGAGAGATATCCCCAAAAAAAAGATTTACATATCTTATCCTTTCTCTGATAATTGGTTTTCTCATTGGCGGTCTTATATTCCTGTTTAAGGGTATAAACCCTCTCTATGCTCTTCAAAAGATATTTATAGGTTCCTTTGGAAGTATTTATGGATGGAAAGAGACAATGACAAAGGCAATCCCACTTATGCTATGTGGTATAGGTCTTACCCTTGCCTTTAAAGGAAAATTCTGGAACATTGGAGCAGACGGTCAACTTTTATTTGGCGCATTTCTTGCAACATGGATAGCACTTTCACTTGGAAAAATCTACCCTGCCTTTGTGGTTTTACCCCTCATGTTTGTTGGTGGATTTGTATCAGGAGCTTTCTGGGGAATTATCCCGGCCATTATGAAGGTTAAGCTGGGAATTAACGAAGTTATAACTACTCTTATGCTTAACTACATAGCTGGGCAGTTTATACAGTATCTTGTTTATGGTCCATGGAAAGGGAAAACCCAGTATGGATTTCCGTACACAGACAACTTTTCGGCCTCAGCAACACTTCCCATTATAAAAGGCACAAGAATTCACTATCCAACACTTATTATAGGTATTATTCTTGCCATACTTATTTATATATTTATGATGAAAACAAAAACAGGATACGAAATCAGAGTTATAGGTGAAAATCCCGAGGCAGCAAAGTATGCCGGAATAAATTTTTTAAAAACAACCATAATAATGATGGCTATAAGTGGTGGAATTGCTGGACTTGCTGGTGTGGGAGAAGTTGCAGGGATCCATCATCACCTTACCACACCAACTCAGATATCTTCAGGCTATGGATATACGGCAATAATTGTAGCATGGCTTGCAAGATTGAATCCCTTAGTGGTTATTCTTTCATCTATTTTCTTTGGTGGCATCCTTGTAGGTGGAGATACCATCCAAACATCCATGGGTCTCCCTTTTGCCACAATCAATATATTTAACGGGCTGATACTCATATCTGTTATATCCATTAATTTCTTCCTTGAGTATAAAATTTCAATTAAGAGGTGAGAAAATGGAAGGATATGAATTTTTAATTATATCTGTTCTAAAAAGGGCCCTTGTTGCGGGAACTCCACTTCTTCTTGGAACACTTGGAGAGATATATGCAGAGAGATCTGGAGTTTTAAATCTTGGTGTTGAGGGCTTAATGGCTATAGGTGCAGTTTCAGGTTTTGGAGTGGCGCTTGTTACTGGAAACCCATGGCTTGGACTGCTTGCTGCTGCAGTATTTGGTGCAATTCTTTCTCTGGTTCATGCCTTTGTAAGTGTTACATTAAAGTCAAATCAAATTATATCTGGACTTGCCCTCACCATGCTCGGTCTTGGTATAAGTGGACTCTGGGGAAAGGCGTATATAGGTATTCCATTAACTACAAAATTCGAGTCAGTAAAGATACCAATACTCTCAAAGATTCCTTATGTAGGGGAGATTCTGTTTCATCAGGATCCAATATTTTACATATCTGTCATAGCTGGAATTGTTATGTGGTTTATCCTTTTTAAAACAGAGGTTGGAATAAATATAAGATCTGTGGGAGAGAATCCACTTGCTGCAGATGCCATGGGAGTGAATGTTTATAAGACAAGGTATGTGTGTGTTGTCATTGGCGGAGTGCTTGCAGGTGTTGCAGGGGCGCACCTATCCCTTGCCTACATACCCTCGTGGATAGAGGGAATGACAGGAGGTAGAGGATGGATAGTGATAGCTCTCACAATATTTGCACTCTGGAATCCTTTGAGAGCTATGCTTGGAGCCTACCTATTTGGTGGAATTTATGTATTGCAATACCTCCTTCAACCTATAGGGATACCACCAAACATTCTTCTTATGTTCCCGTATCTCGCAACGCTTTTTGTCCTTCTTATAAGCGCACAGGAGACATTTAGGAAGAGAATGGGGGCTCCAAAGTCTCTGGGAGTTCCCTATGACAAAGAAGAGAAGTGAAGTAGTTTAATGGAGGCAGCAGAGAATAAGTAAACAAAAATTCCCTTGACAAAATCAAGGGGTAGAAATGGTAAAGAGCCTATTAAAAATGCCTTTGATAGGCTAATTTTCAAATTAAAAGATAAATAAGTAATCCCCAGAAGATGAATTTCCAGTATGGCTAAGATTATTCCAAATATAAGAAGTTTTTTATTTTTTCTGTTTAGGGAACCTATAACAACAGGGGCAATTAAAAATCCAAGAAGATAGCCACCTGTTGGGCCAAGGAGGGCAGATAAACCAGCCTGCCCTCCTGCAAATACAGGAAAACCAAGAATCCCTAAAATTTCATACATTAAAACTGATAGAAAACCAAAGTATGGTCCCAGCATAACTCCTGACAGGAGAACGAAGAACAACTGAAGAGTTAGTGGAACAGGGGTAAAGGGTAGGGGTATAGAGATGTAAGAGCCAATTACTATAAGGATGGAGAAAAGTGAGGAGAAAACGAGGTTCCTTAACTTCATATATTAATGTCCAAGAAGGGTTATCATAACTCCAGCAACTACAGCAGTTCCTATAACTCCAGCAACATTAGGACCCATAGCGTGCATTAAGAGGAAGTTTCCAGGGTTTTCTTCCTGCCCAACTCTCTGAGAAACTCTTGCAGCCATAGGTACTGCAGATACACCTGCTGAACCAATGAGAGGATTTACCTTTCCTCCAGTTACCCAATAGAACACCTTTCCAAGAAGAATTCCTCCTGTTGTTCCTCCTATGAATGCAACGAGTCCAAGAACTATAATTCCTATGGTTTTTGCAGTTAAGAACCTTTCAGCAGTCATTGTGGAGCCAACGGTGGTTGCAAGAAATATGGTTACGATGTTTATAAGTTCGTTTGCTGCTGTATTCTTCAGTCTTTCCACAACACCACTCTCTCTAAACAGGTTTCCAAGCATAAGCATTCCAATTATTGGTGCCACTGCAGGGAAGAGCAAACTTATAACTATGGTAACCACTATTGGGAAGAGTATCTTTTCTGTCTTTGAAACAGGTCTTAACTGTTCCATGACAACAGTTCTTTCCTTCTTGGTTGTAAAGAGTCTCATGATAGGAGGTTGAATGAGTGGAACGAGGGACATGTAAGTGTACGCAGCAACTGCTATAGGACCGAGAAGATGAGGAGCGAGTTTTACAGCAGTATAAATAGATGTTGGTCCATCTGCTCCTCCTATTATTCCAATGGATGCTGCTTCCATCATGTTGAAGCCAAGAAGTAATGCTATTATCAGGGCAATAAAAACTCCAATCTGTGCTGCTGCACCAAGAAGTATGGTCCATGGATTTGCAATAAGGGGTCCAAAGTCAGTCATGGCTCCAATTCCCATAAATATAAGTAATGGGAATATTTCAGTTTCTATTCCAGCTTTATAGAGATAATAGAACAAACCACCTGGATGAATTCCATGAGGTCCAGAGATTAATCCTGCAAGAGGAAGATTTGCAAGAATACAGCCAAATCCTATAGGCATGAGTAAGAGAGGCTCAAACTTTTTCGCTATTGCAAGATAGATAAGAAAAGCTCCAACTCCAATCATTATCAATTCTCCCCATGTCAGGGAGAAAACTCCACTCATGGAGAGAAGGCTTCCTAATGAGCCCATTTTAGCCTCCAATCTCTATTTCAACCAGAGGCTCTCCGGTTTCTACATTCTGTCCAGAAGAAACATGAACTGCTTTAACTACTCCATCTTCTGCTGCAAATATTTCGTTTTCCATCTTCATAGCCTCAAGTACGAGGAGAACATCACCTTTCTTTACTGCCTTCCCAGGAGATACATTGACGGTTAGTACCTTTCCCGGAAGTGGTGCAGATACAACAGTAACTCCTTCAGCTACCTTTACCTTTTTTGTTTCTTTCTTTACAGGCTGGGCTGGTGGGGGAGTGGAGACTGGAACAGTGGGAACTTCCCTTTTGACCTCCTTTACCTCTTTTACCTGGGGAGTCTTTGACTCTCCTATTTCTTCAACAATAACTTCAAAAGTTTCTCCATCTACAGTTACTCTAAACTTTTTAGCCATTCTTCCACCTCTTTGTTTTAATTTTTGAAGATACTTTTCTTCCAACTATCTCTTTCACTCTCCAGAAATTTAGACCTTCACCAACGGGTCCTATAAATCTTATCTTTGCTTCTTCATAAGCTGAAAGTGCTGCAGCAATTGCAGCTATTTTCCTTAATTTACTTCTCTTATCCTCTTTCTCTTTTTTTGGAGCTAAAACAGGACCTGTCTGTTTAACCTCTTCCTTTTTTACCTCCTTTTCTGGATGGTAAAAGATTAATTTGAACATTACCAGCACGAAACCAAGAAAAGCAAGTACTCCAAATACTATTGCTACTGCTACAATTGTGAATTTTAGACCTTCCCATATAGAAGTTATCTCCATCTTTTCCTCCTAAAGAGGTATATTTCCATGTTTTTTCTCTGGCAAACTTTCGCTCTTACTTCTTAAGAAATCAAGCGCATCTGCTATTTTCTTCCTTGTAAACTTTGGATCTATGACATCATCAATGTATCCTCTCTCGGCTGCCCTGTAAGGGTTTGCAAACATGTCTCTGAACTCTTTAATCTTTTCCTTTCTTGTCTCTTCAGGATTCTTTGCTGCCTTTATATCTTTTCTAAAGATTATTTCAGCTGCTCCCTCTGCTCCCATTACTGCAATCTCTGCTGTTGGATATGCATAGACGACATCAGCACCAAGATGACGAGAGCACATTGCAATGTATGCTCCTCCATAGGCTTTTCTTAATATAATTGTAATCTTTGGAACTGTTGCTTCTGAATAGGCATAGAGAAGTTTTGCTCCGTGTCTTATAACTCCTCCGTGTTCCTGATTTACTCCTGGGAGATAACCAGGGGTATCTGTGAATGTAACAAGGGGAATGTTGAATGCATCGCAGAATCTTACGAATCTTGCAGCTTTATCAGATGCATTTATGTCAAGAACTCCTGCAAGATACTTTGCCTGATTTGCAACAATTCCAACACTTCTCCCACCTATTCTTGCGAATCCAACAACGATGTTTGGAGCGTATAGTGCGTGAACTTCAAGGAATTCTCCATTGTCAACCACTCTTCTTATAATATCTTTGACATCGTAAGATTTTGATGGATCTGTTGGAACTATGTCTCTTAATTCATCATCTGCTCTATCAATGGGATCATCTGTTTCAACCACAGCTGGTTCCTGAAGGTAATTATCTGGAATGTAAGAGAGAAGTCTCTTTGTAATTTCTATGGCATCTTCATCAGTCTTTGCAAGGAAGTGAGCATTACCACTTCTCTGGTTGTGAACAAGTCCACCACCAAGTCCTTCGTGGCTTATCTCCTCTCCTGTCACTGCTTTAACAACATTAGGTCCTGTGATATACATTGTTGCCTTCTCTGTCATAATAATGAAGTCTGTTATTGCTGGTGAGTAAACTGCACCACCTGCTGTAGGTCCCATGTTTACAGATATCTGTGGAATTACACCAGATGCTTTTGTATTTCTAATGAATATCTCTCCGTATCCAAAGAGTGAGTCAACACCTTCCTGAATTCTTGCACCACCAGAGTCGTTCATACCAATAAATGGAATCCCAAGTTTCATTGCAAGGTCCTGCATCTTTGCTATTTTCAATGCGTGCATTTCACCGAGAGATCCACCAAGTGTTGTAAAATCCTGAGCATAGAGAGCTACTCTTCTTCCATTGACAGTTGCCACACCTGTTATAATTCCATCTCTTGGAATAAACATTTTGTCAAGGCCAAAGTAGGTGCTTCTTGTTTTTACAAATTCTCCAAATTCAGTGAAGGAACCAGGATCAGCGAGGAGTTCAATTCTTTCCCATGCAGTTAATTTCCCTTTCTTGTGTTGTTTCTCAACCTTTTCAGGGCCTCCACCTTCTTCTATTTTCTTCCGCTTCTCCTCCAACTCTTTCAAAAGATCTTTACTTTCCATAAAATACCTCCTATAAATTTAAAAAGGGCCTCTCGGTCTCTTTTTCTCTTTTTATATTTTTGTGTTTCGTCTCTCTCAATCCCACAAAATTATATCAGAGTTTTCTTTCAAATGGAATGCTTTTTTCCAAATCTAAAGCTACTCTGTATATTTTATTTTCTTCAAGATAATTTGAGACAATTTGCATTCCCACAGGCAATCCATTGTAAACTCTGGTGGGAACATTTATACCTGGAATTCCTGATAAATTAACAGGAACGGTCATAACATCGGCAAGGTACATCTTTAATGGATCTTCTATTCTTTCACCAATCTTAAAGGGAAGGGTTGGAGATGTTGGGAAGAATAATACATCCACTTTTTTAAATGCTTCTTCAAAGTCGTTAGTTATTAACTTTCTTACCTTTGAAGCTTTTAGATACCATTGCTCATAGTACCCTGATGAGAGAACGAATGTTCCAAGAAGGATTCTTCTCTTAACCTCTTTACCAAACCCAGCTTTTCTAGTCTCTGTGTACATTGTTTTAAGATTATCACTTCCAACTCTTAAACCGTACCTTACACCATCATACCTTGCAAGATTACTTGAAGCCTCTGCAAAGGCAACAAGATAGTAAACAGGTAGTGAGTTGTGTATGTTTGGTAGAGATACTTCAACTATCTTATGACCCATACTTTCAAGGGCTTTTAGAGATTCCTCCATATTCTTTACGATGACATCTTCTATACCAAATTTGTTTATTTCTTTTATAATGCCTATTTTTAATTTTCCATCAAAAGGCTGAATCCTGTTGTAATTTATATCAAGAGATGTGGAATCCCTCTCATCGTATCCCTGAATGAGATTAAGAACATAAAAGGTATCCTCCACTGTTTTTCCAAAAATACCAATTTGATCAAGGGATGAGGCAAAGGCTACAAGCCCAAATCTTGATAAAAGTCCGTATGTTGGTTTCAATCCTACAACTCCGCAGAAGGAAGCAGGTTGTCTTACAGAACCCCCTGTATCAGAGCCAAGAGCCACCAAAGCCATATCAGAAGCAATTACTGCAGCAGAACCACCAGAAGAACCACCAGGGACTCTCTCAGTGTCCCATGGATTTTTCGTTACTTTGAAGGCTGAGTTTTCAGTGGAAGAACCCATGGCAAATTCATCCATGTTTGTCTTTCCAATTATGATGCCTCCATATTTTTTAATTTTCTCTATGACGAAGGCATCATAGGGAGCAATAAAGTTTTCAAGGATTTTTGAACCGCAGGTATTTGGAAGATTTTTAACAAGGATGTTATCCTTTATTGCAAATGGTATTCCATAGAGTGCTAAATCTCTTTCCTCTTTCTCAAGCTCCCTTGCTCTTTTTTCAGCTTCATCCCAGTTGAAGGAGAGATATGCGTCTATGTTTCCTTCTTTTTCTTTAACCCTGTTTTTGTACTCATTAACTAATTCAAGAGGAGAAATCTTTCTTTCTCTTAAGAGTTTAAGGGTTTCAGTTAATGATAATCTAAATGGTTTCATCTTTCTTCTCTATAATCTTTGGAACTTTTACAAACTCTTTTTCAAAGAATGGAGAAATCTTTTCTAAAACTTCTCTATTAAACCACTTTTTAGACTCATCTTTTTTCAAAGAAAGTTTTTGTAAAGGAGGATGAAACATGGGTTCCACATTGGTCGTATCTATTTCGTTTATTGACTTAAAGTGGGAGAGAACCTGGTTTAACTGAGGAATTAACTCCTCTTTTTCTTCTTCTGATAGAGATAATCTTGAAAGATTCAATATTTTATTGACAGTCTTTTTGTCTATAATTCTCATACAAAATTCATTTTATCACAAATTCACTTTTTGAAAAACTACTATTTAACTTCTTTATTTTCTTTTCTCCTTCTGTAGATAAGGTAAATTATGTAAATCAGGATAAGCCATGGGGTTAGCCATGCAAGAACTATGATTATTGCAAAAATTGACATTACAAATCCATTTAAGGCTCTGTTTAAAGCATCAAGTATTCTTCTAATGATTGGGG
>CAZNRO010000012.1:0-10160 GCA_964575745.1 uncultured Caldisericota bacterium
TTATTTTTTCTTTGAGTGGGGATGGAAGTTTTCATATATCCTCTTTAAATTCTCCTTGGTAAGATGCGTGTATATCTGTGTTGTGGAAAGTTTTGAGTGTCCAAGTAATTCCTGAACACTTCTTAAATCCGCTCCTCCTGTTAAAAGGTGAGTTGCAAAGGTGTGTCTTAAGGTATGGGGAGTTACATTCTTATCCGGAACAACTCTTTTAGAATACTTTTTTATCACAAGTCTTATGCCCCTGTCTGTTAATGGCTTACCGTTTCTGTTTAAGAATAGATACCCGTTTGTCTTTCTCCTTTTTTTTAAATACTCCTTCAAGAGAGTTGAGAGTTGTTCAGGTAAAAATACAATTCTTTCTTTTTTTCCTTTACCAAAGACTTTTACTTCTCCCCTCTTTAAATCAAGATGAGAAACTTTTATTGATATAAGCTCAGAAACTCTCACACCCGTAGAGTAAAGAAAGAGGATAATTAGTTTATCCCTTAATCCTAATAGGGTTTTAGAATCTGGAGCATTGATTAGTTTCATAACTTCTTCCTCTGTAAGAAATACAGGTAGTTTCTTTTCCACCTTTGGAAGTTCCACCATGAGAAAAGGATTTTTCTTTATATAACCTTCTTTCGTAAGAAATCTAAAGAAACTTCTTATTCCAGATATTTTTCTTGCAATACTTTTTCTTGTTAAGTTTCTTTCCCTTAATTCAAACAAAAATTTTCTTAAGTTATCTCTGTTTACTGTATCAAAGTTAAGATTATTTTTCTTTAAAAAATCGATAAAATCAAGTATATCTCTTCTATAAGCTCTTATAGTATGGTTAGAAGAGTTTTTAAAATTTTTAAGGTAAAAAAGAAAATTCGCAAGTAATTTTTTCATTTTTTCTCCTTCTCTATTAGCTTAAAGATAACAAGTAGAGATCCCAATGTAAACATGGTTGAAAGAATTATTCCTCTGGTAGCATCTATAAAAAACCTTTCGGGAAGTAATACAATTAGTCTATCAGTTTCAGGATTTAAAAGCCAGAGTTCATTGTTAAAAAGTATCTCATGGAATTTGGTAAAACTTAAATTAAAAGGAAGGAATAAAAAAATAAATAGAATAATGGCTATTAAAATTAGAGAGTATAGAAGAACTAAAGGAAGTCCATTTGGCTTCAAAAATATTAAAAAGGTGATAAGGGAAAGAACAGAAATTATTTTTACCCATATAAAGATTCTTTTAACATCATCCATATGTTTTATTTCCCGCTCATTGAAGAAATTCTTAAATCCCGGTATCTGAAGGTTATCTCTCTTTCCCATAAGGTATTCTGGAATTACCTGTCCGGCGTATCTAACAAACTTGGAATTTATATTTAATGTCTTTTCAGGATGATAAAGAGAGAATTCTCTCAAATAAAAATTTTTTGAGAATCCAAACACCATTGCAAAGAGAAGCAATAGAAAAACGATTAGCAGTAATGAAAGAAAGATATTCCTCATTTTCTAAACAAAAGATTCAATATTATTGTAAGTATGATTGATATTATTATGGAAGTCACAATAGGTATATAGATAACCAGGTTTTTTCTTCTTATTACTATATCTCCGGGAAGGGAACCAAGCCCTATTCTTTTTCCAAAGTAAATTATTATCCCTGTAATTATTAAAATTATCCCAAACAAAATTATTATCTTTGCAAACCTATCTAACAAGTTTGCCTCCGTATCTTTCAAATTCAGAAAATATACATCCACAATACTTCTGCCTATACATGCTTAACTCTCTTGACTTTTCTGCTCCCTCTCTATATCTATTTCTAAAATCTCTATAGATAAAAGTCAAGTTGTACTCCTTTGCTACAAACTCCGCTATCCTAACAAGTTTATCGTGCACTTGATATGGAGAATAAAGTAAAGTTGTGGAGAAAAACTGAAAGCCCATCTTTGCTGCCATTCTCCCTGTTTCGTTCATTCTTATTTGATAACAAAAGATACATCTTTCTCTAAATCTATATGGATAGGATATATTAAAGAAATAGCTTTTATAGTCATACTCTCCTATAATAAGGGGAACGTTAAGACTCTTTGAGTACTCCTTCAGTGTTTTTAATCTCTCTTTGTATTCCTTTATGGGATGTATATTAGGGTTGTAAAAGAACAAAGTTATGTCAAATTCCTTACTGAACTCAGAGAATGGAACTATGAGACAGGGGGCACAACAGACATGTAATAGAAGTTTCCTCATGAAGGCTTTTCACCATCCCCCATCTTCAGATGTTTATACGCAAGATCTGTGGCAATTCTTCCTCTTGAGGTGCGCTCCAGAAAGTTTATCTGAAGTAGATAAGGTTCATATACATCTTCAATCGTTTCTCTATCTTCACCTAAAATTGCAGCAAGAGTATCCACACCTGCAGGACCTCCGTTAAATTTTTCTATTAAAATTTTTAACAACTTTCTATCCTGTGGAGTGAGTCCTCTATCATCTATACCAAGAGATTTCACCGTTTCAATTACCACATCCATATCTATCTCTCCTGAATTTTTTATCTCACTAAAGTCTCTAACTCTTCTTAAAATTCGTAATGCAACACGAGGAGTTCCTCTTGATCTTTTAGCTATCTCAAAAGCTTCTTCTTCTCCTATATCTATGTTAAATACCCTTGCCCCTCTCATAATTATCTTAACTATCTCCTCTGGTTTATAAAATTCCAGTCTGAATATAATACCAAACCTTTCTCTCAAAGGAGAAGTTAGCATACCAACTCTCGTGGTAGAACCAATAAGGGTAAAGGGTTCAAGGTTTATAGTTAATGTTCTTGCAGAAGGTCCTTTTCCGTAAACGATGTGAAGTTTAAAATCTTCCATAGCTGGATACAGGGTCTCTTCCACATTATGTGGAATTCTGTGAATTTCATCTATAAATAGAATAGACATTTTTGGTAAGGAAGTAAGTATTGCAGCGATATCTCCACTTTTCTCAAGGGATGGTCCTGTAACTGATTTAATTTGTGCTCTCATTTCTTTGGCAATTACATAGGCAAGGGTGGTTTTTCCTATTCCTGGTGGACCATAGAGAAGTATGTGATCCAGCGGTTCTCTTCTCTTTATAGCAGCATCCAGAAATATTCGTAAGTTTCTTTTTATCTTTTCCTGACCAATATACTCGTTTAAACTTTCAGGCCTTATAGGGAGTTCTCTTTCACTTTCCTTCATTTTTTATCTCTTTTAGGGCAAGTTTTACTATTTCATCAACTTTCAACTCTTTACCCTTATTTCTCCTTACTTTCCTTATAATGTCATAAACTCTGTCTTTTTCAAATCCAAGAGATAGAAGAACTTTTACCGCCTCGGAAAATTCATCTTTCTTCAAATAACTTTTTTCTATATCTTTTGAAAGAAAATTTATGATGTCTTTAAGAATTTTTTTTCTTACACCTTTAACGATTAGATCTTCGCTGTTTTCAATAGCTTTATAGAGTTCAGACGGAGTGTAATACCTAAATAGAGACAGAATTGATTTTGGTCCAACTCCTGGAAGTCTTATCAATTTCTCAAAAAGGGTTAGTTCTTCAAAGGTCAAAAAGCCAAACAGATTTTGATCTCTATTATCGCTTATATGTGATATGAAAATCTCATTCTTAATTTTCTTAGGATACGGAACAAAAACTTTAAAACCTACACCTGATGGGGTAAGAATTATTATTGAATTCTCATCCCTCACTATCACTTCGCCTCTAAGAAAGGAAATCACCTTTTTCCTCAAAAGTTTTTATATTTATATAAGCCAGAGCCATCGCTATTGCATCAACGGAATCATCCTCTTTTATGGTTTTCTTAAATAGAATTTCAGCCATTCTCTTCATTTCCTTTTTTCCTGCCCTTCCAAACCCTGTAAACGAGCTCTTCACTTTAGAAGGTGATATTTCAAAGATCTCTGAATTAAATAAAGAAGTGAGAAGAAGAATTACTCCCCTCACTTCTCCTATCCGCATTGCTGTTTTGACATTTTTCTTAAAATAGAGTTTTTCTAAAACAGTAACTTCTGGTTTGTATTTTTTGAATAGAGATTGCAAGCTCTCAAAGATCTCTTTTAATCTTATATTATATGGGGTAGTTTTCTTTGTTTCTATAATTCCATATTCAATGAGAGATGGGGGATCTTTATCTTCTACTATGGCATATCCAAGATTTGAAAGACCGGGATCTATTCCAAGTATGAGCATCTATTTCATGGAAAGAGCAATTCTTTCCATTTCCTCATCAGAAATTTCAAAATTGGAAAATACTTTCTGGATATCATCGTGATCTTCAAGTTCACTTATGAGTTTTAGTGTCTGCTCTGCTTTATCACCTTCTATCTTTACACTATTCTTTGGTATCATTACGAAATCTGCGGATACCACTTTAATACCATTTTCCTCAAGGGACTGCTTTACTTTGTAAAGGTCAGAAGGGGATGTATAGACATAGACTTCACTATCTTCTCTTTTAAGGTCTTCAGCACCTGCATCGGCAGAAATTAGAAGTATATCATCGTCTGACACGCCCTGGGGATCAATTTTTAACTGTCCTTTTCTTTCAAACATCCACGAGACACATCCGTTTTCTCCGAGACTTCCTCCATGTTTTGAGAATATCCTTCTAATTTCTGCAGTTGTTCTATTCTTGTTGTCTGTTACGGCTTCCACATAGACAGCTACTCCACCGGGTCCATAACCTTCATATACTATTTCCTCATACTTTTGTCCTTCTAACTGTCCTGTACCTCTCAGTATCGCTTTCTTAATATTATCTGAAGGCATATTGGCTTCTTTTGCCTTTTCTATAGCAGTTCTAAGTCTTGGATTTGTCTCTGGATCTCCTCCACCTTCCCTTGCGGCAATGGTTATCTCTCTTATGAGCTTACTGAATAGTTTTCCCTTCTTTTTATCAACTGCAGATTTTCTTGCCTGTATGTTATGCCATTTGGAATGTCCTGACACCTATTTCACCTCCTTTCTTTGATTATTTTTATAAACATTTCATGAATCCTTGTATCTTCTGTAAGTTCAGGATGAAAAGATGCTCCAAGTATATTCTTCTGTCTTACAAAAACAACTCCCTCATCTATTGCAGATAGAACTTCCACGTCTTTTCCAACTTCCTCAACTATAGGTGCTCTAATAAACACTGCATGAAAAGACTTTGACAAGCCCTTTATCTCTAAATCTACCTCATGGCTATCAAGTTGCCTACCAAAAGCGTTTCTTCTTATCTTTACATTGAGTACTCCAATTCTTGGTTGTCCTGTTTCTGGTTCTATCTCTTTTGCAAGAAGTATAAAGCCAGCACATGTTCCAAAAACCGGAAACCCATCCTCAATCTTTTCTCTAATTATATCAAGAAGATTAAATCTTTTGAGTAATTTCCCAATTGTGGTTGATTCCCCTCCAGGTATAATAAGTCCAGAAACTTCCTCTAATTCGTCCTTTGTCTTTACTCTAACACCCTCAACTCCGATTTTATTTAGTATGTTAAGATGCTCTCTTACATCTCCCTGAAGTGATAAAACTCCAACCTTCACTACATACCTCTTTTTTGAAGTAGCTCTTCCTCTTTCAAAGTTCTTATATCAATACCAACCATTGGTTCTCCAAGATCTTTGGAAACTTCCTTCAATATTTCAGGTTTATCATAGTAGGTAACAGCATCTACAATTGCCTTTGCTCTTTTTCTTGGATTTCCAGATTTAAATATTCCAGAGCCTACAAAGACCCCATCTGCTCCTAATTGCATCATAAGGGCAGCATCTGCTGGAGTTGCTATTCCTCCAGCAGCAAAGTTTACAACAGGAAGTCTTCCAAGTTCTTTTACCTCTATTACAAGTTCAAGTGGTGCACCTATTTTCTTTGCTTCTGCCATAAGTTCATCCTCTGTCATAGATTTAATCTTTCTAATCTCATCCATAACTGCTCTCATGTGTCTTACTGCCTCAACAACATTTCCCGTACCTGCCTCTCCCTTTGTTCTTATCATTGCTGCTCCCTCAGCAATTCTTCTCAATGCTTCTCCAAGATTCCTTGCCCCGCAAACAAAGGGGATTTTAAATTTCCATTTATCTATATGATGCTCCTCATCAGCAGGAGTCAATACTTCGCTTTCATCAATGAAATCAACTCCAAGTGCCTCAAGTATTTGAGCCTCTACAAAATGTCCAATTCTAACCTTTGCCATTACTGGTATGGTAACAGCCTTCATTATATCTTCAATAAGAGCAGGATCTGCCATTCTTGCAACTCCACCCTCTTTTCTTATATCTGCTGGAACCCTTTCCAATGCCATAACTGCCACTGCTCCTGCCTCTTCTGCAATTTTTGCCTGTTCAGGATTTGTAACATCCATAATTACTCCACCTTTTAACATATCAGCCAATCCTCTTTTAACTTTCACTGTACCGTATTCTTTCATCTCTTTAACCTCCAATAAATAGTTTATCACTGAGAAAGAGTAAGGTCAATCAAAGTTAGTTAGAGATTAATCATCTCTATATATAGTGATAGTTTTTGTGCTTCCCTCCCATTTAACAGTAAATCCAAGACTCTCTGCAACAAATCTTAAGGGTATAAATGTTCTACCATTTAAAATTATTGGATAAATATTCTCATTTTCGGGATCTATAAGTGCAGTTTTATTATTTAATAGCGCCTCTTTTTTTCCAATCCATAAAATTAAAGTGGTGTCCTTAAGATTAACTATAATTTTCCTCTCCTCACCAAACCACCCCACTTTACCTCCAAGACCTTCCACTATGAATCTTAACGGAACAAAAGTTCTTCCTTCTTTTATAAAGGGTGGAGACTCAAGCTTATATATATTAGAGCCTATCCACGCAGTAGTGTCTCCAATTTTTAATATTATTTTACTGCCTTCATAAAATATATTCAGGTAGTATGTGCTGGTATTCATGGAGAGATCCCAGATTTTTATCTTAAATAAATTTAAACCAGCGGATAGGATCACCGGGAATTCAAATTTTTTACCCACTACTTTTACAGAATGATTGTTTATAGAAACAAAAGCATCCTCATTTAGTCTCCCAGTTATAACTATCTCTTTTTCATGAACCTTTTGTCCATCTTCAGGATATACATATTCAAGTTTCGGTGGAGTAGTATCATAATGTACCAATATAATCTTTTCAGTTCTGTTTCCTGCCATATCCTCTGCCGTTATCTTTGCATGATAATTTCCATCCTTTATGGGATTTAGTTTTACATAATATGTTTTTAAAACTTTGTTTCCAGATACTACATCTTTAATCTCGCCCATTGAGATTGATACATCTTTTAAATTCTCATCCCGGACCTTGAAGATTAATATTCCATCGCTATTTAGGTGTTGTTCTTCTTTTGCAATAATTTCTGGAGGTAATCTATCCACCACTATACTTATCTCTTTTGAATCAACCTTTTTGTCATTAACAAAACCCTCAATAAGAATTTTGTTTTTTCCTGTATCTAAATCTGTTAATTTAATGGAAGTGTTTCCATCTTTCGTATAGTAAAAGTTATCGTATATCTTTATATATCCATTTCTCAAAAATTCTATTTTAATATCTATACTCTCTTTATTTGTGTATTTGGGGTATTCAACTTCAATGGCTTTTAGATTCTCGTATAGATAACTTTCAAGGATTTTAAAGAATTCGTAAGTTTCACTAACAGCTGATGGATTAAATGAGAAGTATATGTTTTTATTCTTTTCAACAGAAGCAAAGGTTTCATCCTTAAATTTAAAAAGTGGCTTCTCATTTGAAATAAAGGAACTTCCGTCATTTAGGTTAAAGGTTTTATCTTTAAACGAATCCTTTAGTCCATATATATCTCCCTTTGACTCTTTCAAATCGCTGATACCAAAATAGTTTGCGGTCATTAAGTCAGGATTCTTATTAAAGATAACAAAATTTACCATCCTCGTACTTGGAAACTTGTCAGTTAATACATACTGATAGTCTTTAAGATTTGTATCTTTTACGATTTTTTCAGAATCAGGAAAGTCAAATTTAGAAGCAAAAAGACTTTTTGGTTTAAGGATTATATCCAGTGATTTATCACTCTTTAAATCTATACTGCCCTTAAATGAATAGAATCCCTGTGAGTAAACCTCAAGGGTGTATATATCAGGTTCAAGGTTTTCAAATGTTCCATTGCCAAGACCTTCTATCTCTTTATTTCCAAGCTTAGCTGTGAAAAAGAGTGGAACTTTATTCTTCTCTGAGCATACATCTATATTTAAGTTAACTTTGGAAGGAACAATCATAGTTTCTTCAGTAATTTCTCCTTCTTTTATGGTTATCTTCTTTTTTGCGCCTCTAATACTAATGGTGTAGGTTCCTGGAAGGAAAAAATACATGAACAATCCTTCTCTTTGCGTTTTTCTCTTAATTTCCTTTTCTTCTATATAAACATCACCATCGTATAGCTCTCCATTCTCTCTTTTAATATGAAGTTTTAATAGACCATTAATACCTACGTAATCAAGAGCAGTAAATGCTATTCCCTTCGTTTGTTCCCATGTGGGTTCAATTTTCTCTGGAGGTGGATCAAAGAATTCTTCAAAAGAGTTTAGTTCTATAGTGAAGGAAAGGGTCCCCATATCTCCATAGAACCAATCATCTGAATCACCACTGGTGGGATAGAGATAAGAGCCCTGCATTGGATAATAATCATAGGGCCCAGGATAATCATTGTCATTGGGTGGTCCTGTAGTTTTAGCCATATCCTCTGCTATCTTTTCAAAAATTTCCTCATCAGGTGGTGGATTCTTTGTGTATCCCCATGGATACAGAATTAACTCTGAAAAACTATGATACGAGACTACTAAATTGAAAGGATGTTTGTAGGCGAAGTTTCTTATTGTTTGGTTTTCTAACTCTGAGAAGGGATATGGACCTCTGTAGGTTTCTGAATAGGTATCCTCAGATGAACCCTTGAGTCCCCACATATAACCATAATTCCTGTTGTTATCCACACCAAAAGTTCCGTCTCCGTTATCTCTTCTATTTTTTCTCCACATTCTATCAACTCTTACAGAGTACGTATGACCGTCGGGATTGAGCATAGGAATAATCCATATTTCTATGGAATCTACCCATCTTTTTACTTTCTCATCTTTGTTGTAATTGGTGAGAAGATAATCAATTAATTTCAGTGGTATCTCCACACTCATCCATTCTCTTGCATGATGGCACCCTATAAAAAGTATCCTTTTATCTTGCTCTTTACCAATTCTTACAGCCCATATATCTCTTCCTTCTAAAGTTTTACCGATGGATTGAAGTGCGAAAAGATCTGGATAATTCTCTTCGTATTCCTTTAACTTATTAGTTAAGGTTTCGTATGTATGATAGCCTTCTACTCCATCTCTAACAGTCCTTAAGGTAGTATAAGGAATAGGTAAGTCTTTATTTCCAGAATACAAAGCTATATAGCCATTTTTTGATTTTCCAACTATCTCAAGTTCTTCTATTTCATAAGGAGGTAGAGTTCTTAATAGAACAACTCTTTTTTGTATTTTTCCTTCAGTATTAGTAAAAGGAATAGAAAGAAATAAAATTACAATAATAATGATTGTAAACAGTTTTTTCATTACCTACTCCCTTCTATAAAACTTTTTATATCGTAAAAATTAAGTAGAAGTGAGAATGATTTCTTCACATCATCTGGTAGTTTAGGGCTATAGATTTTAACTCTATCTCCCACATTAATATACTCAAAGATCTTCTCTACATCCCTATTTTGGAGTCTTACGCATCCTTGAGAGACACTTTTTCCCGGAGAGAATGGATCATTTGTTCCATGAATTCCATATCCTCTCCAGGATAGAGCCATCCAGCGCGTTCCAAGACCATTTTCTGGATCGTCTTTATAAGGGGGGTAAACTTTACTATCTATAAACCACTCTGGATCTTTGCTTTTCCCGGTTATAAGAAAAACTCCTTCAAGAGTCTGTGTGTCAGCACTTCCTATAGCCACAGGAAAAACAAAGTTTTTATTCTCTTTGTTTACGACTATAACATGGAGCGATTTATCCACTATTATAGGCGGAAGGAGAAGAATAATAAGGGAAGTGAGAATGATGTATTTTTTCATTTTTCTTCAACAAGTTCCATGAGAATTCCGTGTGTGCTCTTTGGATG
>CAZNRO010000012.1:10260-23919 GCA_964575745.1 uncultured Caldisericota bacterium
AGAGCTATCATGTTTGTTGGTTGAGTAGATTTAAATTCCTCTATGGATCTTTTTGAGAAAGGATACTCATAGATTTTACTAATCTCAAAGTTTTTCTTATCTATGTTTTTATACGTGTTGTCAAATATAAGGATTCCACCCATGTCAAACTCATTTATGAAGTTTCTTAGGGCCTTGTAATCAAATGAGACATAAAAATTAGCTTTTCTTATGCGGGGATAAAGTATCTCTGAATCAGAAATTACAACCTCTGCTTTCGTTACCTCCCCCCTTGCAGCTGCGCCATAAACCTGACTCTGAACTACATGTAATCCCTCTATAAGTGCTGCTTCGGCAAGAACTATGGAGGCAAAGACAGAACCCTGTCCACCTTTTCCGCTAAATAGAAATTCCTTCCTCATTTTTTACTCTCCTTATTACATTCTCATATAATTCTTCAAAAGTCTCCCTTTCTTCATCTACAAAGATACCTAAAGGAATTTTCTTTTTTCTCTCTTCCTCTGGAATTTTATCCTTCATTTCGACTCTGTAGGTCGTTTCCTTTTGTTTAAGTAAAAATAAGGAAGGATCTGGAATTCCTTGAAGTCTACCAAAGTATGTTGGACAGGGAGAAAGAATTTCAACAAAGGAAAAACCTTTATGTTTCAAGGCTCTCTTTGTTATGTTTAATAGGTGAAGGTAAAAGTATACTGCTCCCCTTGCAATAAATGTAGCATTCGCACCTTTTAAGAGTTCCACTGAATCAAAAGTGGGTTCGTATTTTCCATAAGGAGATGTAGTTGCATAGGCACCAAGAGGAGTAGTGGGTGAAGCCTGACCGCCTGTCATACCATATATCATATTATTGAATAAAAAGACCTTTATATCCATGTTTCTTCTTGCGGCGTGTATCATGTGATTTCCACCAATTCCCACACCATCCCCATCTCCTGTTATCACTACTACATGTTTATCTTTATTTGAAAGTTTTACCCCTGTTGCAAAAGCAAGCGCTCTTCCATGAAGTGAGTGAAGAGAATCTGTGTTTACATATCCAGGAATTCTTGAAGAACATCCTATTCCAGAAACCATAATTATATCTTCTCTCTTCCAGTTTAATTCTGCAAAGGATTCAAGTATAGCTCTTAAGCCAATCCCTAAACCACATCCAGGGCAAAAGATGGTAGGAAGCCTTTCCCAATCAAGATAATCCCTCCAGTTCATTTTATTACCTCTAATATTTTATTTTCTATTTCTTCAGGAGGTATAACACTTCCCCTTACAAAATTTATGGGATAAACTTTTGTTCTATCCTTCATAATCCTTTCTATATCAAGGTATAGTTGTCCTTTGTTCAGCTCCACCACAAAGACAAAATCTGCTTTAACAAGTAGCTCCCTTATTCTATCTTCGTCAAGGGGGTGAAGAGTTATAAGTCTTAAAAATCCTGCTTTAATCCCATTTTTTTCAAGTCTTCTCTTTACCTCCTTTATTACGGTACCCATAATTCCAAAAGAAGCGAGAATAACATTTTTATCCTTGGTATTTTCTTCATAGTAAAAGAGCTCTTCTTTGTGGGAATAGACCTTTCTTATAAGATGATCTATTAGCTTTTGGGCATTTTCTTCGTCAGCGTCTGGAAAACCATATTCGTCATGAAAAAGTCCTGTAATTTTAACTCCCTTACCTTCTCCTAAGTGAGGTGGAATTATTAAATCTCTTTTAAAATCATAAGGCTTGTCAGATTCAGGAAGAGGGGTAAAATTAAATTTAAAGGGAGGAGCACTTCTTTCCATTTCAGCTCTCATGTGAGCGATAGTTTCATCTGAGAGTATCACAACTGGATTTCTAAAGTACATGGATATATCCAGTGAAAATCGAGTTAGCCAGTAAAATTCCTGAACACTTCCTGGAGAAAAAACAATTATTGGATGATCACCGTGTGCTCCCCATTTTGATTGCATGTAATCTCCCTGTCCCACATGGGTTGGAAGTCCTGTGGAGGGATCTCCTCTCATCACATTTACTATCACACATGGACTCTCTACCATGCATGCAAAACTCAAACCTTCCTGCATAAGGGCAAATCCCGGACCGGATGTAGCAGTTAAAGCTTTTTTACCAGATAAACCAGCAGCTGCTATTACAGCAATAGAAGAGATTTCGTCCTCCATCTGGATAAATGCTTTCCCCCTCTTAGGCATTTCTCTGGAGAGTACTTCTAAAATTTCACTTGAAGGAGTTATTGGATAACCCGCAAATAAATCAAGTCCTCCATCTAATGCTCCAATTGCACTGGCTTCGTTCCCCTGATATAATCTTTTCATCTTCCCTCCACCTCAATTGCAAAGTCAGGACAGAGATTCTCACAAATGTTGCAGCCTATACAGGAATCTTCAAGTTTTACATAAACTATTCCTCTTTCATCAATATCAAACACATTTGTTGGACATACCCTTACACATATCTGGCACTCTTTACAAAGATTCTTATCTATTACAACACTGAAAGATTTTTTTGTTTTTACACTCATAGTAAACCTCCCCTCCGCATTATCTTATCTAAGTTTTTGTTTCCCATCATTTGTTTCATCATCTTGAAATTTTTAAGAAGTTTGTTTATCTCATTAACACTTGTTCCAGATCCCATGGCAATCCTTCTTTTTCTATCTCCATCTATAATCTCAGGATGTTTTCTTTCCTGTTTTGTCATTGATTGAACAATTGCTTTCATTCTTTTTATTTCCTTCTCATCTACATTAAATCCAGCTGGTACTCCAGGTATGTGAGAAAGAAGGGAGGAGAATCCTCCCATTTTTTCTATTGTTTCCATCTGGGATAAAAATAGATTTAAATCAAATTTCTCCTTTCTCTTCAAGGTTATTTTTTCTCTTTCTTCTTCCTTTACCCTTTCTATTTTTTTAATAAGTCCCTTTATATCACCAAGCCCCATTATCCTTCCTGCAAAACTTTCTGGATCAAATTCAGAAAAATCTTCCATCTTTTCCCCTGTACCGATAAATTTTACTGGTACACCTGTAACAAATTTCATGGAAAGGATAGAACCACCTTTGGAGTCTCCATCTACCTTTGTTGCAATAATTCCAGTAAGTCCCACTTTTCTTTTAAACTCTATAGCGATGTCAACACTTCCCTGTCCAAGTAGTGCTGAGGCAACAAGAAGGGTTTCTTTTGGTTTTATTTCATCTCTTATATCTTTAAGTTCTTGCATCATCTCTTTATCTATGTGAAGTCTACCCGGGGTATCATAGATAATAAAATCTATACCGTTCTTTTTGGAGAAACTTTTAGCTTTCTTTATCAAAGAGTAAACATTTTTATTCTCTTCAAAGAAGAACTTGCTCTCAACTTTTTCAGATATCTCTTTTAGCTGTTCTATAGCTCCAGGTCTTTTTAAATCAAGTGGAACAAGAAGAACCCTGTATCCCTTTCTCTGAAGATAAAGGGCAAGTTTTCCGCTGGTAGTAGTTTTACCGCTACCTTGAATTCCAAATAGAATAATCTCTGTTGGTGGAATAGAAGATATTTTTAATGGATATGACTTTCCAAGTATCCTAATTAACTCATCGTAAAGAATTTTTGTCATTTGCTCCTGAGGAACAAGAGATTTTAATGACTCTTCCTTCTCGGCTTCTTTCTTTACCCTTCTAAGTATTTCTTTTGCTACCTTTATGTTGACATCTGATGAGATAAGAATTTTTTTAAAAAACTCAAGACCATCCTCTATATCTTTTTTTGTTAGAAGACCCTTTCTCCCAAATCTATCCAGAAATTCCTTTATTCCAGAAGAAATTTTGTCGAACATCTTTATTTAAAATAACATTAAACTAAGTTAATGTCAAATTAAATCTTTAATAGATTTGGAAGTATAAGGATGTAAAAAACTATGGATAGAATAATTAGTAGATAGAAATTTTTATTTGTAAACATTGTTATTAAGGAGTATTTAAAAGCAGAATGAAAATCTCTTGGGACAGGTGTGAAGTAAGATTCAAACACTTGTATTTTCACTCTCCCACTTTCTAAGGGATATATGTTTATTCCGTTGTCTTTAAGATATGTGTTAAATTCCCCTTCTTTATCTTCTGGAATTATAAAGTCTATAAAACCTGAGATTCTTCCATTCTCTCTTTCAAAGTTAAAGTTTATTATCTCTATACCGATTTTTTCCTGTGCCTTCTCAAAAATTTCTATGAATTTGACTATATCATGTATCCTATAAGACTTCTCCATGGAAAAAACACAGGAGAGAGTTAATAATTCAAATAATATAACAAATAATGCCAAAATCAGAATTTTCTTCATGCTCTCCTTTTAATGAAAAAGAAGATAGGAGAAATAAGTACAAGTCCCATAATTATATACGGAAGGTAAAATCCAAGCATCCTATCTCCAGATAGAGAAGGATAATTTTTATAATCAATACTCACGGTTATTATGTCTTGTTCTTTATCACTTCCTCTAATGTAATTTATTTCCACCTCTCCTTTGTCTTTTAAGGTTTCATACAAAGGAGTGAACTCGTCTTTCGGTATGCTTAATTTTCCACTTTTTTCTTCAATTTTCTCATCCTTTACATAAACTGTAATTCCTATTTCTTTTACATGTTTTAGTGAAACATAGTTAGATGGAATAAATTTGTGATTCTTATAGCTCATAGGAACAGAAATTTTTTCCTTAATATTGTTTGCTGGAAATGGAAGGAGCATGAGAACCACTATGATTATCGTTAGAGCAAAACCAAATGAAAGAGAGAGTCTTTTCTTTCTTTCTCCCATTATCTTTGAAAGAACTCTATACTCAACAGAATGTGGAATCTTTTCCTCTTTCATGTCTTTTAGGGAAGTATAGAATTTTTTTGTGGCATGGTAATATCTTCTAAGTTCTGAATCTTCCTTAATTATTCTTTCAAACTCCAGCTTTTCGTCTTCACTAAGCTCATCATTTATATATTCATAAATTTTTTCCTTAAATCTCTTCTTCATCTTCATCTCTATCAATATGATTTATTTTATTTTCTTTTGTTCCAAATTCCATTTCAATGATCTTCTTTAGATGGTTTCTTGCTCTGTTTAATCTTGATTTCACAGTTCCCATAGGTATTCCGAGTATCTCTGCTATCTCATCATAATTGAGGTTCTTTATATCTCTTAGCTCTATTATGGCTCTCTCCCAGGGTTTTAATTTTTTCATTCCCTCTTCTATCATCATCTTTATCTCTCCTTCATCGATGGAGAGCCATATATCTGAGGTTTCATCTTCTATGTCCAATTCTTTCCCATCTTCAAAAATTCCATCAAGAGATAGAAAGTTATTTTTTCTTCTGACTTTTGAGATGGATAAGTTATAAGCTATTCTATACAACCATGTTGAGAATTTGGAATTCCCTTTAAAGGAAGATAGATTTTTAAAAGCAAGATAAAACGTATCCTGCACAAGATCAATAGCTTCTTCTCTGTTTTTGACAATAGAAACGCAGAGAGAATAGATTTGGTTTTCATATTCCCTTATAAACAAGGAAAAAAGCTCCTTTTCTCCCTTCAATATCTTCCTTATTAATTCCTTTTCGTTTTTCATTCCTTTAGATAAAAAGTATATATATAAGAATCTTTAAATATATATACACCATCCTTTGTTATTCTTACTCCGTCCATCCCTTCCATAAAAAACCTTTTTTTATTGTTAATATCTATCAATAAATGCTTGTATACATTCACATCTATTTTCCATACAATAACAGTGTTTTCATTCATAGATTTTCCATATATGGGGCTATAAAAAGGTATCACTTTTTCTCCTGATTTGTGGTCTCTTACAAGCACAGAGTCTTTTGTTAATATGTAAAGATTTCCCTTATATAAGAATGCCCCATTCACCCCATTCCTTATTTCTTCCTTTACTATGATGTCTCCATCATAATTTAACAAATACAAAAGAGTTTTTCCACCGATGCTCTCTTTCCAATAAAGAATCATTAGTTTTCCATCTTCATCAAATAGTCCCAATGGATGAAATACTATACTTTCGTTTATTCTAATATTCTTATTCCATATAATTTCTCCATTAAAATTGAACACAGCTACATTACCGCTATTCTCAAAAAGTATTATTCTCTCTCCATTAGAAAACATGGAAGCAAAAACATTGGTTTTCGTGTTTTTTAAATCCAGATAATCCACTTCTTTAAGTGTCTCAATACTATACCTGGAAAAAGCTATGTCTATAGTTTTCTTACTTCTCCACTTAATTCCAAAGTTAGTTTTGAAGGTATATATCTCTTCAGGAAACATTTTTTCCTTAAAAAACTCTCTAACTATATTTAATGAGCTATCAAGAACATAAACTCTATCTGTTATAATTACAATCTTGTCATTAAGTCTTTCCATTTTTAAAACATAGAAGGGAAACTCTCTCTTAAAACTTCCATCTATTGAAAGAACCATTTTTCCAGAAGCCACATAGATTCTATCTTTTAGCACACAGAGAGAAGATATTTTGCTTTTCAGAATATAAGTTGGCTCAGGTGTATTTCTGCCAAGAGGTAAAAAGAACAAGGATAGAATATATATAGATAGTAGAATGATATAGACGTGGGACATGCTAAACCGAAATGAAGCTTCTTTCTTTCTTCTTATTTTGAACCTATCCTCTCTTTTCATATTAGAATTATATCCTATCTATGAAATCACTTCCGTCGCACGATTTTGTATTGAGCTCAGGAAATCCTTCTCTACAAGAAGAAAAATCCAGATTATAACTTCTGGTGATTTCTCTCACCATGGTGATTAATTTAAGCCTTATATTTTTTGGAAGATAGAAAGACCCATGAAAGCTTTCGATGTAAAGAGCTTTTAATCTCGGGTAAATATCAGGTAAGTTCTCTTTAAATCTCTTCAAGGAATCTCTTCTTGGTTTAAGTGTGGACGTTATAACCTGTTTTATATAGGGACTGGTTTTTTTTATTACCTCTTTTATACTATCCTCATCATCGTTAACAAATGGAATTATTGGATCAAGCCTTAAAATTACGGGAATCCCATTTTCATAGAGAATCTTAATTGCTTCAAGCCTTCTCTCAGGAGGTGGAGCAAAAGGTTCAATTTTTTTATATACCTCTTTAAAAGTTGTAATTGTTATGGAAACAGCCACGTTCATATCTTTTAATATATCTATATCCCTTTTAACAAGGTCACTTTTTGTAACGATAAGTACTCTTACTCCTTCTTCTATGAAGAGTTTTAAAATTTCTCTGGTTATATAAAGATTTCTTTCAATGTAAGGATAGGGATCAGAGGAATTACTCATGGAGACAAAGAGATTTTTATCCATCCTCTTTATATCTCTTTTAACACGCTTTATTATGTCTTTTTTTGCCCTTACCTTAAAAGCATCTTTTATGAATCCTGTTATATAGCAGTATATACAGGAAAATGAACATCCTGTATATGGATTCAAGGAATACTTTTTAGGACATGTACATAGAGGGTTTTTCCAGGGGTCAAACTCTCTTATTACATCCAATTTTTTAATATCTCTTCAATTCTTCTATATATGTTTACTCTGCCCCCCTTAATATCTTCAAGTTCCCTGTTTTTTTCAAATCCCTCTACAAAATTCTTTATTATTCTTTCCCTTACAAGATACTTGAACGTTTCCAATCTTCGTCTTCTCTCCAATTTCTCATATTCATTACCATTTTCTATCTCTCTCTTTCTATCAATCACACTCTTAACTACCTCACTGATACCTTTACCATCAAACGAACTTACAAGATGTACAGGAATTTTTTTCTTGAAATAGAGAGAAACTCCAGATTTTACACCTCTAAAAAAGCTCTCAGCCTCCTTATAATCCCCTTTCGTTATCACAATTACATCTGAAATTTCCATTAATCCACCCTTTAGTAATTGAATTTCATCACCAAGTCCTGGAGATAACATAACTATTGTCAAATGGGAAAAATTGCTTATTCCGATTTCTCCCTGACCAACACCAGCTGTTTCAACTATTATGAATCTAAACGGAGAAGATGATATGAGATCCAGGATAAATGGGAGGGTTGGAGATATTCCTCCAAGAAAACCTCTTGTTGCCATGGAACGAATAAAAATGTTTTCTCCAGCATTTTTTATCCTCAGTCTGTCACCAAGGAAAGTACCTCCAGATAATGGGCTTGTAGGATCACATAGAAAAAGAGCAGTTTTTCCGAACTCTTCACTTAAGCTTTTTATAACTCTGTTTATAAATGTGCTTTTGCCCACACCCAGGGGTCCTGTAATCCCGAGTACAAATATCTTATTTCTTGACTCATACAGGTATTTTAGAAGTTCCCACCCTTCTTCTGTCTCATTCTCTATAAGGGTCACAGCTTTCCCAAGTATAAATTTATCCCCCTTTTTTGTACCCTCAACCAACTCTTTGAATTTTAAATTCCTCATTTAAAAAGTCCACTGTTTCTTTAACACTTGAATCAGGAGGAAATATTTTTTTAAACCCAACTTTTAATAGCTTCGGTATATCTTCCTTCGGTATTGTTCCTCCTCCAAACAAGAGAATGTCCTCTCTTCCTTTTTTCTTCAATAGTTCTGCAACTCTTGTAAATAGCTCAAGATGAGCTCCAGATAGACAGGAGAGGCCAAGCGCATTCACATCTTCCTCTATAGCCATATTTACTATTTCTTCCGGTGTTCTTCTTATACCGGTGTATATAACTTCGTATCCCGCATCCATCAAAGCTCTGGATATGAGCTTTGCGCCTCTGTCATGACCATCAAGACCTGGTTTTGCTATAAGGACTCTTATTCTTTTCATTTCTCCTCCTTTTAATAAAAAGGATTACCTCACCCATATTTTATTATAATTTAACCTTTATGTAAAAATTAAGGGGGTCATTGACCCCCTTAATAAAGTTTGGCCTTCTTCCTGTTATTTAGTCTTTAGCATGTCTTCAGGAAAGATGCTCTCTGGAAGAAGCGCTATCACAATTAAAGCAAGGACTCCACCTGTAAGTGCTGTAAAAAGCTGAGGTGTTGAAAGCATGAGTACAAGTTTTGGAGGTGCTTTTACAAAGTGTCTTACCCCATATGAAAGAAACAGATACTTTAGAACCGAGCCTACTATTATACCACCAACTTTCCCTGACCATCCATACTTTTTGAATAAACCAAAACTTAAAGTATACAAGCCATTTCCTACCATTATAAGGGGGGGAAGGAAGGGTACAGGCATAAGACCTGATAGAAAAGCAATCCACGGTGTTAAACATCCTATAACGACACCAGCAAGGATTCCAAGTGTATATGTTGCAAGGATTAAGAAGAAATTCACAGCAGGTCCTGTTATAAATTGGGGTAGTTTAAGTGCAGGAAAGAAAGCTGCAAGTGCAAGGAATACAGCTGTGTATGTTATAAACATTATTTTTTTATTTCTCATTCTCCACCTCCTTAATGGCTAGGCAATTTCTCTTCTACAAGCTCCCCTGTAAATCCATCTCTTACAACGTAATGAGTGTGGAGGAGTTTATGAGCAAGGTGGGAAGCAGGTTCACCAAGAAATTTCTTATAAACCATCTTTATGGCAGGATTTTCATGGGAGAATCTAACAGGGAGGTTCTTATCCTCTTTATATAACCCTTCTCCTCTTCTTGCCCTTCTTGCAAATGTTGATCCATAAGGTTGTCCTCCACCACCAACACATCCTCCCGGACATGCCATTATCTCTATAAATGTGTATTCACTCTTTCCAAATGTTTCTATCTGTTTTCTGACTTTTTCGAGTAACCTTCTTGCGTTTCCCAGACCGTGAGCAACAGCAACCTTCACTTTGTTACCATTAATGTCAACTTCTGCTTCCTTTATGCCATCCATACCTCTAACTGCCTTTATATCAGGGTTTTCCATGTTTTTTCCTGTTATCAAATAGTATGCAGTTCTTAAGGCAGCTTCCATAACTCCACCAGTTGCACCGAATATGGTTCCTGCACCAGAATACATACCAAGTTCTCCACTTGGCTCTTCCTCTGGAATAGTTTTTAAATCTATACCCTTTGACTTTAACATCTTTGCAAGTTCTCTTGTGGTTAACACATAATCAACATCTTGATAACCAGAGGATCTCATCTCAGGTCTTCTTGCCTCGAACTTCTTTGCAGTACATGGCATAATGGATACAGATACAATTTTTGCTGGATCTATACCTTTTTCTTTTGCATAATAAGTCTTAACCAATGCGCCAAACATCTGCTGTGGTGACTTACATGTGGATACATGTTCGCTTATATCCGGGAAGAAAGTCTCCATAAACTTTATCCATCCAGGAGAACAGGATGTTATAAGAGGAAGTTTTCCTCCATTTTTAATTCTATCAATGAGCTCATGTGCTTCCTCTATTATTGTAAGGTCTGCACCAAAGTTTGTATCAAAAACAGCATCAAAACCAAGTTTTTTTAATGCTGCATACATCTTTTTTGTGGTAACTGTTCCTGGCTCCATTCCAAACTCTTCTCCCAGCGATACTCTTATTGATGGTGCCTCTTGTACAACTACGTGTTTCTCTGGATCAAGTATTGCATCCCAGACTTCATTTATCTCGGACTTCTCACTTAATGCACCTGTGGGACAAAATGCAACACACTGACCACAGTTTACACAAACAGAGTTTCCAAGCCCCATATCAAGGAATGTTCCCACGTATGAATCTATCCCTCTGTTTACCATACTTATTGCTGAAACAGACTGTATCTCCTTACAGACAGTTACACATCTCTGACAGAGAATACACTTATTTATATCTCTTACTATTGAAGTGGATGTGGTATCCTTTTCCTTTGGTATTAAAATACTCGGAAACTTTCTTGTGTCTACACCAAGAAAATTTGCAATTGTTTCTAACTCACACTTACCTTGTTGTGGGCAAGATGGACACTCAACATTATGGTTTGAAAGCAGAAGTTCAACAATTGTCCTCCTGATTGCCCTTAACTTCGTTGAGTCAGTTTTCACAACCATACCTTCTGATACAGGAGTAGAACATGCTCTTCTTGGAACTTTCATACCCTCTATTTCCACAACACACACACCACATGAGCCGCTCGGTTTTAAATCTGGATGATAGCAGAGATGAGGGATACCTATACCCGCCTTTTCTGCTGCCTGAAGAATAGTGGTTCCTTCAGGAACCTCAACTTCAATTCCATCTATAGTTAATTTAACCATTATTTCACCTCCAATTTAGATGCTTTTTTAAGAACCCTTCTAATAGGTTGGGGTTCTTTTAGCTTCTCAACTTCCTCTCCAGATATCTTTCTTACCGCATTAAATTTACAGACATCCATGCATGTTCCACATTTAGTACATTTATTATTGTCAATAATATGAATTAGTCTTTTTTCTCCAAGAATTGCACCAGCAGGACATTTTCTCATACATACTGTACAACCAACACACATGTCTGGATCTATATAAAATTCAACAAGGTCCATACAAACCTTTGCTCTACATTTTTTATCTACTATATGTTCTATATACTCGTCCTTAAAGTATTTGAGTGTTGTTAAAACAGGATTTGGAGCTGTCTGGCCAAGACCACATAAAGATGCTTCCTTTATTATATTTCCAAGCCTTTCAAGTTCATCTAAATCTTCAAGCTTACCTTCGCCCTTTGTTATTCTATCAAGAATCATAAGCATCTGTTTCAGCCCAATTCTACATGGTGGACATTGACCGCAAGATTCATCCACTGTAAATTCAAGGAAGAACTTTGCCATATTAACCATGCAGGTGTCTTCGTCAACAACAATAAGTCCACCAGAACCCATTATTGCACCAAGCTTTGTTAAAGATTCATAATCTATGGGAGTGTCAAGGTGTTCCTTTGGAATACATCCACCTGAGGGACCACCAATTTGAACTGCCTTAAATTCTTTATTTTTAGGTATTCCTCCTCCAATATCATATATTATTTCTCTAAGTGTTATTCCCATAGGGACCTCAACAAGTCCTGTATTATTTAATTTACCTGTCAAAGCAAAAACTTTTGTTCCCTTACTTTTCTCTGTTCCAATGGATGAAAACCATTCTGCTCCTTTTAGAATTATATGTCTTATATTTGCGAGAGTTTCTACATTGTTTATTATTGTTGGTTTCCCCCACAAACCCTTTTGTGCTGGAAATGGAGGTTTCGGTCTTGGCTGTCCTCTCTTTCCTTCAATGGAAGCAATAAGTGCAGTTTCTTCTCCACATACAAATGCGCCTGCACCCTGTCTAACTTCTATATCAAAGTCAAAACCGGTCTCAAGAATATTTTTTCCAAGAAGTCCGTATTCCCCTGCTTGATTTATTGCTGTCTGAATTCTTTTAACAGCAAGAGGATACTCAGCTCTTATATAAACATAGCCTTTATGGGCACCTATGGCATATCCTGCTATTATCATTCCTTCAATTACGGCGTGTGGGTCTCCTTCAAATATAGCTCTGTCCATAAATGCACCAGGATCACCCTCGTCGCCATTGCATATTATATATTTCTCGTCACCTTTTGCCTCTCTGCCAAATTTCCATTTGAGTCCTGTTGGGAATCCTGCTCCACCTCTTCCTCTAAGTCCTGATTTAAGCACAACATCTATCACCTGTTCGGGAGTCATCTCTGTAAGTACTTTTGCAAGAGCTTCGTATCCCCCAACGGCAATGTATTCTTCAATGTTTTCTGGATCAATCTCACCGCAGTTGGAGAGAACAATCCTTAACTGCTTTGAGAAGAAAGGGTGTTTTTTTTCATCAAATGGAATTTCCGTCTCTTTTCGCATGAGCCTTTTTACAGGTCTCCCTTTCAAGATGTGCTCCTCTACTATCTCTGGAACATCCTTTTCTTTCACCTGAACATACAAAACATCATCAGGATATATTTTCATTACAGGTCCGAATTCACATATCCCTCTACACCCTGTTCTAACAATATTAACCTCATCCATAATGCCTCTTTTTTCAAGCTCTTCTTTGAATTTTTTTATAATTCTCTCGCTTCCACATGATACGTATTCACTTCCATTGCATATAAGAAGATCTATCCTTTTCTTCATCTTACTCCTCCTTTATCTCTTCAATCTGGACAATATAGTTCTGAACTGGTTTACCATAAACTATATGCTCTATAACTATCATCCTTCCAACTTCTGGAGTTACATTACCATAAACAAACCTTTTCTTTTTGTCAATCTCCTCAACTATAATGACAGGTTCCTTTGGATGAAACCCTTTTTCTCCAATCTGGGTGACAATAACATCCTTCAAATCTCTCTTTTCTATTTCATCAACAATTGCACTCATGGTCTCTCTTGCTCCAGAAGCAATACTACTTGTTGCCATTCCTACCTTAATTCTTATCCTTGCATTTTTGTTTCTAAGTCTTATCTTATTTTTTAAACTTTCTCTTAATTTTCTCAGTTCTTCTACCTTCAACCTACACCTCCCTTTTCTTTATTTCCTTTATGATTTCAACAGCTTTTGTCGGATCCAATCTCCCATAGACTTCATCATTTATCATCATTACAGGCGCAAGACCACAGGTACCAAAACATCTTGCCGTTGAAAGTGTAAAGAGTCTATCCTCTGTGGTTCCACCAATCTTTACATTGAGATGTTTTGATAAGGCTTCAAGTATGTCC
>CAZNRO010000013.1:0-5773 GCA_964575745.1 uncultured Caldisericota bacterium
TAATACTCAAGTATCTCTTCTTTAGAGTAAACCTTTTCAAGACGGAGGGCAAGTAGGGCCTCTTTTATTTTTCTATCCAGACTCACCTCTTTTGATAAAAACAATTCTCTAACCAGCTGTTGGGTAATTGTGGAAGCACCTTCCACAATCCTTCCCGCTCTTATGTTCTTTATAGCAGCCCTTATGATACCTTTGAGATCAACTCCGTGATGTTCAAAGAATCTTGCATCCTCACTGGCAATTAGAGCATCTATAAAATTCTGGGGAACTTCAGATAGAGGAACATAGATTCTGTCCTCAGCAAAATAAACTGTTCTTATAAGGTTTCCATCTCTATCAAAAATTTCAGAGGATTGAGGAGGTTCATATTGAATATCTTTTATGCTTGGAAGGGAGGTTGCATAGGTAAGATATACCCGATAAGCATATATCCCTGCTCCTATTAGAAAAACAAGAATTATTATCAAAATTATCAAAAAAACTTTCAATACCGGATGAATCCTTTTCCTCCTGTTCATAAAACCTCCAGATTATTTAAACAGATCTTTATATTCTGGAACAACATCTTCGGTAAACTTTTTCATCCCCTCAAGGGTTTTTTCATGACCTATCATATCCTTAAGTACATGAAAAGGAATTGTGGCAATATGGACTCCAGTCTCCAACAACTCTATTACCTGAACTCTATTTCTAACACTAGCAGCTATAACCTCACACTCAAAACCATATGTTTCAATTATATCAACACTTCTTGCTACAAGATCCACTCCACTTACCACACCATCATCTTCAATCAATATTTCATTCACAGAAAGTCCCTCTCCAGGAAAATAATCTCCTTTCTCAAATGTTATGCCAATACTCTTTCTTAGATAATCGTCAATTCTCCCTGCAAAGGGAGATATGTATCTCGCCCCTGCCTTTGCTGCAAGTAATGCTTGATTGGGAGTCATGATTAGAGTGGCATTTACAGGTATACCATCGTCAGAAAGTTTTTTTATTGCCTTTAATCCATCAAACTCCTCTCCATCTTCCTCTTTCATAGAAGGGGAAACAGGTATTTTTATAACAACGTTGTCATTTATAGAATTGAATCTTTCATAAAGGAACTTTCCCTCTCTAACCATAGATTTAAAATCACTGCTTATCACTTCAAGACTTACAGGTCTGTCTCCACACACTGAGAGTAATCTTTCTATGTATTCCCCCATGGAGAATATTTCTCCCTTTTCTTTATAGAAATTCACTGCTTTTTTTATAAGAGAGGGATTGGTGGTGACACCATCAACTATCCCCCAGGATATTGCCTCTTCAATTTCAGAGAGTTTAGCAGTATCAATAAATATCTTCATTTATCACCTCCTTTCCTAATTTTAACACAAAGGAAAAATTAAGAATAAGGAATTGCTGAACTCGCCTATAATGCAGAGAGAAGAGACTTAAATACAAAGAGATTTGTTATATCTCCAACTCCTCCAGGAACAGGAGTTATGCCAAGAACCTTCTCAACAACTCCTTTTGTATCAACATCACCCACTATCCCCTTTTCTGTAACATTTATTCCTATATCAATAATAATGGAACCTTCTTTTACCATGTCTTTCTTTACAAGATGGGGAACACCAGCACAACTAAAGACAATATCTCCCATTTTTGTAAATCTTGAGATGTCAGAAACTTTTGAATGAAGATTTATTGGCACAAAATTATTCATTAGAGAAAGAATGTATAGAGGTCTTCCAACAGTTATACTTCTACCTACAATCACTGCCACTTTTCCATAATAATCTTTTATACTCCTTTTCTTCTCATTTAAGAAGAACTTTAATATTTCAAAGGATGCCTCTGGAGTTGATGGAATAAACTTTGGTGAAAAGGAAAAAAGTCTACCAATATTCTCGGGTGTCAGGCACTCAATATCTTTCTCTGGATCTATAGCTAAAAAGATTTCAGTTTCTATGTCTTTATTTACAAGAGGTCGTATGGGAAATATACCATGAATTTTTGGATCTTTATTAAGTTCTTCAACAACTTTCTTTATTTCACTTATTGAGAAATTCATTACATCAATTGTTTCTGTAAAAACACCAAGCTCTTCTCCTAATTTAACAAGAATCCTGTGAAAAATATCTGCTCCTTTATTCTCTTTCGAAAACAAAAAAACTACTTTTGGATGAATTCCTCTACGTTTTAGCCTAAAAACCTTACCCTCTATCTCTTTTTTTAATTTTTCCTCTAAAGGTTTTACATTGATAATCTCTCCCATCTCTTAAACCCTCACTTTACAAAAATAACTAATGAAGACCAATTATATTTCCATCATCGTCTATATCTATAAAGTTACCTGATGGAACAGATGGAAGGCCAGGCATGGTTCTTATATCTCCAGCAAGAGGAACAAGAAAACCTGCCCCCGATGAAAGCCTTATATCCTCTATGGGAAAATCAAAATCTTTTGGTCTTCCTTTCAGGTTTGGATCGTGAGACAAAGATAGGTGTGTCTTTGCCATACATATGGGCAGCTTATCATATCCAAGAGAAGAAAAAAGTTTGATTTTCCTTTTTGCCTTTTTAGAGTAGGAGACTTTCTTTGCTCCATAAATCTTTACTGCTATTCTCTCAATTTTCTCTTCTATAGAGGCTTCCAGTGGATATAGGAATTTAAAATTACTTCCCTTCTCACTCGCCTTTATAACTGCTTTCGCAAGATCAATACCTCCCTCACCACCCTTTGAGAACACTTCTGATACCACTGCGTCTTCTGCACCAGAATCTATGGCTATCTTTCTTATCAATTCAACTTCGCTGTCATGATCATCAGGGAATAGATTTATTGCAACCACCACAGGAACACCGTGAATCTTTATATTCTCAATCTGCTTTATCATATTCTCGCTACCTCTCTTTACAGCCTCCAGATTCTCTTCAAGTATCTCAGGTGGTAAAGGCTTTCCTGGAACAATCCTTCCAACACCACCATGCATTTTAAGAGCTCTTACAGTAACCACAAGAACAGAAGCATCTGGTGTGAGTCCCGAGTATCTGCATTTGATATTAAAGAACTTCTCTGCCCCAAGATCAGCACCAAAACCTGCCTCTGTTACTACAAAATCTCCAGTCTTTACTGCAAAAAGATCCGCAATTATAGAACTGTTACCATGAGCTATATTACCAAATGGACCTGTATGCACAAAAACAGGAGTTCTCTCAATAGTCTGAATAAGATTTGGCATTAAAGCATCTTTTGTTAAAACCGCCATACTCCCTGCAACCTTTAAATCCTCTGCAGTTATTGGCTTATTATCGTATGTAAAACCAACAACAATCTTCCCAAGTCTCTCCCTTAACTCCCTCAAATTTTTTGAAAGGGCAAGAATAGCCATAACTTCAGATGCAGATGTTATATCAAATCCAGTTTCTCTTGTGAATCCATCTCCCCTAAGTCCTATAACAACATGTCTTAAACTTCTATCAGATAGATCAATTACTCTTCTCCATGTAATCTTTGATACATTAAATCCAAGTTTATTTTTTCTATAAAGGTGGTTATCTATGTAAGAAGAGAGAAGATTATGAGCAGTGTATACTGCATACGAGTCTCCTGTGAAATGAAGATCAAACTCTGTTAAGGGATAAATCTGGGCATATCCCCCTCCATGTGCACCACCTTTTATTCCAAAAACAGGTCCAAGGGTGGGTTGCCTTATACATACAACCCCCTTCTTTCCAACTTTGTTTAGCGCCTGTCCCAATCCTATGGTTGTAGTTGTTTTTCCTTCTCCAAGAGGTGTAGGCGTTATTCCCGTAACAACCACATATTTACCATTTCTATTGTTTTTTATCCTGTCCCACACAGAAAGTTTGATCTTTGCAATGTAATCTCCATACTTTATAATGTCTTCTTCTGAAAAACCAAGTATTTTAGCAATCTCTTCAATTCTCTTTACCTTCGCATTCCTGCTTATCTCAAGATCACTCTTCATCTTCGATCCTCCTTAGCGAAAAAACCACAAGGTTTTTTTCATCTATACAGGGAACCTTGACTTTCCCATCTTCCTCCCATAGAATTTTTCCTCCCATACGCATAACCTGAATCCAGGGATAAAGAACATAGAAAGCATGCATACATAAGCCTTCTGGAGTCAGGGCATCCTCTATAATCCATCTGTCTCCGATTCTATGCCCCAAGGGGCACTCTCCCTTTACCTTTTCTACCTCTATCTCTATCTTCATTTGAGGAAAAATTTTACCACAAATTTAGCCTTTTACCAACTTTATTATATAATTTAATAAGAGAGATGAACAGGAAAATTTTTATTATAGCTATCTTTGTCTTACTGAGTTTGCTAACTGGGTGTATTGGTGGCCTTGCCAACTCCTTCTTTACAATAAATGTGTCTGGAACTGAAGGAGTAGCATTCAGCGGTTATTATAAAGTAACAAAGAACACAGGGGAAACAATTATAGAGGAGATTAGTGGAACCGTCCCCTTTGAGGTGGATGTAAAAGGTTACTTTGTTTTCTGTAAAATTAAAAAGGAGGGAGGAAAAGGCACTTTAAAACTGGAACTTCTTAAGTTTGGAAACTCTATCTCATCTGATGAAACTACAGAGTTAGATAAATTTATAACTGTTTACAGCAGATAAGTCCTTGAAAAGATTAATTAAGTTGATAAAATCATAGATAGAGTTATTTTTAAGGAGGGAAGAATGATTGATGTTAACAATCTGAGACCAGGAGTTACCTTTGAACTTGACGGTCAGGTTTACATTGTTATAAGTTTTTTACACGTAAAACCAGGTAAAGGATCTGCGTTTGTAAGAACAAAAATAAGAAATATTGAGACAGGAAGTGTAATCGAAAAGACATTTAGAGCTGGAGAAAAAGTGAAAGAAGCTTTTTTAGAGCACAAGGATGTTCAGTATCTTTATAATGATGGTTCAATCTTCTATTTTATGGATAATAAAACATTTGAACAGATAGAAATTCCTGCAAATTTTATAGAGGAGGAAAAGTATTTCCTAAAAGAGGGTATGAATCTTTCAATGCTTTTCTATAAAGGAAGGGCTATTGGAGTTGAACTTCCAACATATGTGGAACTTGAGGTGGTTGAAACAGAACCAGGTCATAGAGGAGATACGGCGCAGGGTGGAGGAAAACCTGCAATATTAGAAACTGGTTTAAAGGTACAGGTGCCTTTCTTCATTGAAAGAGGAGAAATTGTAAAAGTGGATACAAGGACCGGTAAGTATATTGAAAGAGTGGGGAGGAAAGGATGAGTATGGATTTTGTTGTTTCAGATCAAGCTATAATTCAAATAATTGGAGATACACTCAAAGAGTTTGAGGAAATAGAAGGACTTGGCTCTGATTTTGCAAAGGAATTTATAGATATATTTGACAGAGAAGAGGTAAAAAGAGGTATAAAAATAAAAAGAGGGAACGGCAAAATATTTATAGATTTATTATTGAGAGTTTACTACCTTTCAGAGATTTCAAAGATATCAAAAACAATCAGGGAAAGGGTTGAAGAGAACCTTGAAAAACTCACAAATTGTAAACTTGAGGAGATCAACATATATGTTATAGATGTTAAAGACAAAAGTGAAACATAGAGAGATAGGAAGAGAAAAAGCACTGCAGCTTCTTTATCAGAGAGAACTTTCAAGATCTGAAATAGACAAAGTGATTGATTATTTTGAGTTCGGAGAGATACCCGATGATGCTGTTCTATATGCAATAGATCTTTTTGAGAAAATAGAAAAAAATAAAGA
>CAZNRO010000013.1:5873-17546 GCA_964575745.1 uncultured Caldisericota bacterium
CTCATTCACGATGACTTACCTGCAATGGATAATGCAGATACAAGAAGAGGAAAACCTTCTTTACATAAAGTTTTTGGTGAGGACCTTGCAATCCTTTCTGGAGATGCTCTTCTAACACTTGCTTTTGAGGTTATGAGTGGTGTAGATTTTATAAAACCAGAACTTACATTAAGGTGTATAAACGAGATAGCAAAGAATGCTGGCATTGAAGGAATGGTTGGAGGGCAGGTTATGGATGTAATGACCTCTCCAGACGAAACTGACGAGGAACTCATATACTATATACACTCTAAAAAAACAGGAGCATTAATAAAGACTGCACTAAAGATCGGTGCTATCCTTTCTGAAAGAGGAGAGAAAGAGATAGCTATAGTTGAAAAGTTTGGTGAAAAAGTAGGATTAAGTTATCAGATCCTTGATGACATAGAGGATGCAAAGAAAGGAACTGAAGACGAGGATAGACCCACATTCCCCAAGATGTTTGGTATAGAAAAGTCAAAGGAAATTGTATCCAATCTATTGGATGAAGCTGAAGATGTATTAAAAGAATTGTCTCTTAAAAACAACATACTTCTTTCATTTGTGAGGTATCTAAAATCATGGCTATCTTAGATAAAGTTAACTATCCTAAGGACTTAAAAAAGTTAAGCACATACGAACTCAAACAACTCTCTGAAGAGATAAGGGATTACATAAAAAGGGTGGTGGGTGAAGAGGGAGGACACCTTGCATCAAATCTTGGAGTGGTAGAACTTACAATATCACTTCTTTATACATTAAATCCCCCGAAGGACAAAATAATGTTTGATGTGGGCCATCAGTGTTATACCTTTAAGATTCTAACTGGAAGAAAGGAACAATTCCCTAAGATAAGAAAGAGTGATGGTATCTCAGGATTTATCGCTCCAGATGAAAGTGAATATGATTTATTTTATGTTGGCCACGCTTCAAATTCACTTTCTCTTGTTGTTGGCCTTGCTACAAGCAGGGATCTTAAAGGAGAGAAATACAAAATAGTGGATGTTATAGGGGATGGTGCCTTAACCGGTGGTGAAGCATGGGAAGCACTCAACAACCTGGGACACTTAAAAAAGGATGTAATGATTGTGTTAAATGACAACGAGATGTCCATAGCAAAAAATGTAGGTGCCATATCAAGTTATTTCTCAAAACTTAGAGCTCAAAAACCCTATAGAAATGTTGTAAAGAGCATAAATGAAAAGCTCTCTAAAAGAGGAAAGCTTGGAAAAAGCGTGGTTGACTTCCTTGAAAAAACGAAATTTATACTGAAGCAAGCTATAATACCCGGGATGCTTTTTGAAGAACTCGGAATCCTTTACTTCGGTCCTTTTGACGGGCATAATATCCCTCTACTTATAGAGGTCTTCTCAATAATCAAAGATTTAGATGTTCCAAGAATTGTTCATGTTATCACAAAGAAGGGAAAGGGTCTTTCCTTTGCAGAGGAAAATCCTGAGGTTTACCATTCATCGCCTGCCTTTTTGAAGGAGATTAAAAAGAAAAAGACATTTTCAAAGGTCTTTGGCGAAGAGATGGTGAAAATTGGGGGAAAAAGAAAAGATGTGGTCGCCATCACTGCTGCAATGGAACTTGGCACAGGACTTAAAGATTTTAAGGAAAGGTTTCCAGAAAGATTTTTTGATGTTGGTATTGCAGAGCAACATGCTGTAAGTTTTGCTTCAGGACTTTCAAAAGGTGGAATAATTCCTGTTGTAGCAATATACTCAACTTTTCTTCAGAGAGCACTGGACCAAATAGTTCTTGATGTTGGGCTTCAGAAAAATAAGGTGATATTTGCAGTGGATAGGGCTGGACTTGTGCCTGGAGATGGACCCACTCATCAGGGAATTTTTGACCTATCTTACTTTTCCTTCTTTGAAGATTTCATTCTCATGAGTCCTAAAGATGGAAATGAACTTTCTCTTATGTTTAACTTTGCTCTCCAGACAAAAAATACATGTGTGATAAGATATCCGAAGGACAGCGCAGACAACCTTCCTATAAACACTGACTTAACACCATACAGGGCAGAAGTGTTATCAGAAGGAGATGATTTATTAATAATTTCTCTTGGAAAGATGTCCTATTATGCCTATAATATCCTTGAATCTCTTCATAAAGAAGGTATATACCCGATGGTTTTGAATATGAGATTTGCAAACCCACTTGATATTGATGCTGTATTAAAGTATGCAAAGAAAATAAAGAAGGTATTAATTGTCGAAGATCATTTCAAGTTTGGTGGCATCGGGACAAGGGTTAAACCTATTTTAATGGATATATCTGGAATAAAAATAAAACATCTTGCAGTATCTGAAACATATCCTCCTGTAGCAACAAGGAAAGAGCTCTTAAAGAGATACAAACTTGATGAAGAGGGAATAAAGGAGGAGTGTGAAAGGATAGTTGGAAAGAAAATATCGACTTGATAAATATCTCGTAAAGATAGGTTTATTTCCTTCAAGGGAAAAGGCAAAGGAAGCAATTAAGAACGGGGAGGTTTATGTGAATGGAAAACTGATTACAAAAGGTGGGGTGTATATAAGGGAAGGTTCAAAAATAGAGGTATTAAGTCCAAAGACTTATGTAAGCAGAGCAGGAGAAAAATTAAAGGGGGTGGTTTTTTTCTTTAATGTAGAAATTCAGAATAGAGTTGCATTAGATATCGGTGCAGGCACAGGAGGGTTTACAGAGGTTCTACTCGAAAATGGAATAAAGAAGGTGTATGCAATTGACGTTGGAAAAGGAGTTATTCACAAAAGAATAAGAGAAAATCCAAGAGTGATTGTAATGGAAGGAGTAAATGCAAGATACCTATCCGAAGAAGACATACCCGAAAAAATAGACATAATAACAGAGGATACATCATTTATATCCAGTAAACTTATAATTCCAAATGTAAAAGGGTTTTTAAAAAGTGGGGGAGATTATATCCTTCTTGTAAAACCACAATTTGAGGGAAAAAGGGGTTCTACAATAAAAGGCGTAGTTAGAGATTTTTCTATTCATAAAGAGATATTAATTGATATACTTAATTTTATTAAAGAGGAGGGTTTTTATCCTGTTGGAATAATTCCTTCACCTGTAAAAGGAAAGGAAGGAAACATTGAGTATCTTCTGTATATGAAAAAGAACAAAATAGATATAGAGCTGTCACTCTCTGAAATTGCTGAGAGTGCAATAAATAAAGCAAAGGAGAAATTTTATGAAGGTAGGAATTTGTTTTAAAGACACACATGAAGCAAAAATTTTATCCAGTGAAATTGAGGAATTCTTAAGAGAGAGGGGGATTGATGTATTTTTCCCTGAAAGAGATGGTGTTGAAAAAGACTCCTTGATACTCTCCTTGGGAGGAGATGGAACACTTCTTAGAGCATTCCACTTTGCTTTTCCATATGATGTTCCAATACTGGGAATAAACCTCGGAAGTATGGGTTTTCTCACCGATGTGGAAAAAGAGGACGTTTTCTCCTCCCTTGAAAAGTTACTATCCGGGAAATTCTGGATTGAAGAGAGAGTGGTGGTTGAATGCGAATTAAAGAGGGGAGGTAAGAATCTGGGAAAATTTTACTCTTTTAATGACTTTGTCATAGCAAGGGACATATTCTCTCCAATAATTGTTCTTGAAATATTTGTGGATGGGAAGTTTGCGGGAACCATAAAAGGGGATGGTGCAATTGTTTCAACTCCAAATGGCTCAACCGCATACTCCCTTTCAGCAGGTGGACCAATTGTCTCTCCAAGGAGTGAAGTTTACATATTAACAACATTGTGCTCTCATAAATTGACATCAAGACCCCTTGTTTTATCTGATAAAGAGAAACTCTCAATAACACTTATAAACTCTCCCGGGGAAACATATTTTATCGAAGATGGAAGAAAAAGGGAAATTCTTGTAAGTGGTGATTATATGCAGTTTTTCAGATCAAAGAGAAATGCAAAACTTGTAAGATTGAAGGAAAAGAATTTTTATGATGTCTTAAATTCTAAATTTCACTGGGGAGATTGATGGAGGATATATGGTCTAAATGGTTTAAAGAGGGGCTAAGAAACTTTGGAATAGAGATAACTGAAAATGAGATTATAAAATTTAGAGATTATCTTAATTTAATAAGGGAGTGGAATAAAAAATTCAACCTCACTGGTGAGAAAACAGAAGAAGCTATAGCTATAAAACAATTCCTTGATTCTCTTGTTCCCATCTATTGGAATAAAAATCTATCCTTTAAAGATGGAATTGATATAGGAACAGGGGCAGGAATCCCCGGAATTCCCTTAAAAATTGTCCTTAAAGATATAAAAATGGTCCTTGTGGAATCCATGAGAAAGAGGTTTAATTTCCTTGAGCATTGCATAGACTCTCTCTCGTTAGAGAATGTAATTTTAGTAAACAAAAGGGGTGAGGAATTGTTGGGAGAGGAAAATTTTAGAGAGAGTTTTGATGCTGTTTTTGCAAGATGGGTTTTAAAAATTCCGGGTATATTTGAAATTTCCATACCATTTGCAAAAGTTAAGGGAAGAATTTTTCTCTGGAAGGGAGTGGATGAAGTAGAATTAATTAAGAGTGAGGAACCCTTTATAAATGAGCTGGGGGGAGAGATAGAGGATATTTTTGTTTACAGACTTCCTTATTTTGAAAGCGAGAGAGCTCTTTTAGTTATAAAAAAGGTAAAAGAGACTCCAGATCAATTTCCAAGAAAATGGAAAGTAATTAAGTCTTTAAGTTCTCAACAAGATAAACACCGAAGAGAATAAGTAAAGCCCCTATAAGAAGGTTTATGGTAAAAGTTTCCTTTAAGAAAACTATACCAAGGAAGGTAGCAAAGATAGGAACAACATAGCCTATTTGAGATGATTTTGTAGCACCGATCTTATCTATAAGATAGAAGAATAAGCTATAACCAAGTACAGAACCTACAATTGCAACATATAGAACAGAAAGACTTGCACTCATAGTCAATCTTGAAGTGTTGGGATGTTCCAAGATAAAAACAAATGGAAAAGAAAAGACAAAACCAAATAGCAGGAAATAGAAGGTGGCTCTTAAAAAGTCCATTCTCTCTGAAAGTTTCCGAATTAAAATAGTTCCCAATGCATAAAATGCTGACGCAATAAGTATGAGCAGCTCTCCTATAAACAAAGTCTTTGAAGAATAGTTAAGCTGTTGATAGAAAAGAATAAAAACACCAAAAAACCCAATACCAATACCAACTAATTTTAACAAGGTTATCTTCTCATCCTGAAGAAGAAAGTGAGCAATTATAAGGGTAAAAAATGGAGAGGTGGCAAGGATTAAAGAGGCAACACCGCTTTCAACATACTGCTCTCCCCAAGCTATCAGGAAGTGAGGGATAGATGCATCAACTATACCAGTAAGAATAAGAAGAGGGATTAAATTTCTGGGTATACCAAGATCCTTCCCAGTGAGTTTCAACGCAATGTAAAATACCAGTGCGGCAATGAACAATCTGAGACTCGTAAAGGTCATGGGTTTTATATCTCTTACCCCAATCCTTATAAAAAGGAAGGTTGAACCCCATATACACCCAAGTAGAATAAGAACAAGAAAAAAATTCCTTCTCTTCTCCATAAGATATTTTTAACATAAGATACTATTGTAGTAAATTTATTTTAGGAGAGATTATGAAGGAAGATATAATCCCTTATGGGGACAGCGCATTAATAGTAAGGTTTAAAGGTAAAAAACTTGAATCCATAAAAAGGGCAAAGAAAACCGTTGAACTCCTTATAAGAGAGAAAATAAAAGGTATTATAGATTTCATTCCTGCTATTCATTCTCTCACCATTGTCTTTGACCCACTGGTCGTGTCATTTGAAGATTTGAAGAAAAGAATTGAAAAACTTTTACTGGTAGATACTCATGTAAAGTTACCTCCCCCAAGAACTTTTAAGATACCTGTAGTTTATGGAGGAAGATTTGGACCTGACCTTAAATTTGTGGCAGAGTTTAACGGTATCACAGAGGAAGAGGTAATTAAGATTCACTCTGAAAAAACCTACAGGGTGTACATGCTTGGCTTTATACCCGGTTTTGCATATCTTGGGGAAGTCTCAAAAAGAATAGAGACTCCAAGATTAAAGACACCGAGAATCTCTGTTCCAAAAGGAAGTGTAGGCATAGGTGGAAGCTTCACTGGTATATATCCTATCTCCTCACCAGGTGGATGGAGAATCATAGGTATGACATATTTCAGCCCCTTTAATCCAGAAAAGATACCCCCCGTGGAGTTTGACATTCTGGATAAGGTGAAATTTGAAAGAGTTTCTGAAGATGAGTTCCTTTCAAGATACAGAGGAAACATAGAGTTTATAGGAGGAAGTAATGATTAAATTCTTCTCCTCAGGCTTAAACACTTCCATTCAGGACAAAGGTAGACTAGGATATAAGAGGTTTGGAATAACAAACTCAGGTGCAATGGACGATGTCTCTTTAAGGATAGTAAATAGACTTGTTGGAAATAGAGATTTTGAGTCTGCAATTGAGTTCACATTGATGGGACCTGTAATTGAATTTAAGAAAGAGGCTATAGTAGCAGTGGGAGGAGGTGAAGTTGAGGTAAAAATAGACGGAAAAAACTTTCCCATGTGGAAGGCCCTCTATATAAAAAAAGGGAGTATCCTTTCCTTTGGAGAGATGAAAAATGGCTTAAGAGGATATATAGCTATTCAGGGTGGTTTAAATATAAAAGAGAATCTTGGGAGTAAATCCTTTGATGAAAGAGGGGGGCTGGGTCTTAAAATTGAAGATGGAACAGAAATTGAAATACAGGATGTGGCTGATAAAAGTGTTATAGGTAGAGAAATAGAAAAAAAATTCTTACCTTGCTTTGACGGAACAATCAGGGTAATTACAGGACCAGACAGAGAAAACTTCACCGAAAAATCCTATAACTTACTTTTTTCTACAGATTGGAAAATAAGTTATGAATCGAATAGAATGGGAATTAGATTGAAGGGAGGAATAATAGAGCATTCTGAAAAGGGAGCAAATATAGAATCCCAGGGAATAGTTGAGGGTACAATTCAGGTACCTCCCAGTGGAGAACCGATAGTACTTATGAAAGAGCATCAAACCACTGGTGGTTATGCCAGAATAGGAGTTATTGTAACTTGCGATCTCTATAAAATAGCTCAGAGAAGACCAGGAGAATCTGTAAAATTTAAGGAGAGTACAATAAAAGAAGCTATTCAAGCTCTAAGAGAAAGAGAGGAATGGCTAAGAAATATCAAATTTAAAAAAGGGGGGAGGAGGTTTATAATGATAATAAACGGGCAAAGATACCGTGTGGAGGTGGAGAGAGTTGAGTAAGTTCATTGACATAAACTCCGATGTGGGAGAAAGTTTTGGAAGGTATAAGTTAGGTTTTGATGAAGAATTGATAAAGTATGTTACCTCCATCAATATAGCATGTGGTTTACATGCAGGTGATCCCATGGTTATAAGAAAAACTGTGTTTTTAGCCAAAGAAAACGAGGTGAAAGTTGGGGCTCATCCTTCATACCCTGACCTTCAGGGTTTTGGGAGAAGAAGTATTGAAATGAGCGAAGAGGAAGTAGAAAATTTTGTACTCTATCAAATTGGAGCGCTGAGTGCTTTTTTAAAGATTTACAACCTTCATTTGCACCACATAAAGCCGCATGGTGCTTTATACAATGATGCAATAAAAAAACCGCTGATAGCAAAAGCAATAGGTAAAGCTGTTCTTCTTTTTGATAAAAATGTAAAAATTTACGGTTTAAGCGGGAGTAAAGCTGTAGAGGTGTGGAAGGATATGGGACTTGATGTTTTTGAAGAGGTTTTTGCCGACAGGAATATTTTAGATAATGGTCTTTTAGTTCCAAGAAGGGAATCAAACGCAGTTGTACATGATACAGAGATTATAAGGGATAGAATTACAAGTTTAATAAGGTATGGGGAGATGGAATCAATAAATGGAAAAAGGATAAAGTTAAATTTTGATACAATATGCGTTCATGGTGATACACCAAACGCTTTAAACATTGCAAAAACAGTAAGGGAAGTGTTAGAAAGAGAGGGACTTATTGTAAAAGATGAATAAAACTGTAACAGAGGAGTTTAACAAAGGTACAGCTCTCTATGTAAAAGGAAAAAAGGATGAGGCAATAATTTACTTCAAAAATTTCTCCAAAAAATATCCCAGGCTCCCTGAACCCCACATAGCCCTTGGAGTAATATACTTCAACGACAAAAATATTAAAGAGGCTATTAAAGAATTTAAAGTTGCCTTAGAACTTGATCCAGAAAATCCCCTTGTTCACAACAATCTTGGAAATGTCTATAAAGCTATTGGGGAAAAAGAAAAGGCAATCATTGAATACAAAAAGTCCGTAAAAATTGATTCAAATTTTTCGCTGGGATATGTAAATCTTTCAAGTGTTTATGAAGAAATGGGAGAACTCAAAGAAGCATTTAACTACTTAGAGAAAGCATTGGTTAATACATATGGACTACCAGACAAAGGACTCTCTCTGTTCTTTCGTCTTGCAATTTATTATCTGTTGTTCAATAGATTGGAAGAATCCAGTAAGATGTTAAAAAGGATACTAAAACAGATCCTATTTAAAACAAGTACAGAAATTGTGAATCTCAGAAGAAAGTGTAATGCTTTACTTAAAACCATAAAGAACCTTGATAAACTAAGTGGTGAGGAGAAGGAAAGGGAGATAATTAAAACATTAAGGGAATTTGAATTTAAATATATAGTGAAAGCTATCTCTAAAAACAGACAGTTTTTAAGGAATTGATGATATAATTTAAACAAATGGATAAACATAGCCTTGAAGTAATAGAATACTACAGGATTCTTGAGATACTCAAAAATAAATGTCATACCCCCATGTGCAGGGAAATACTCTCAACTTTCTCACCTTCTTCAGATTTCGAGCTAATTAAAGACAGCATAAAGGAAACAGACGAAGCCAAAGATTTTATTAACAATGAGGGTGGGTTGAGCTTTTCCTCCTATCAGGACATGGAGAACATAATTAAAAAGGCAAAAGTCAGGAGTGTCCTCTCTGGAGAAGAGCTGAGTAAAGTAAAAGAAAACCTTTCCCTTTTTGAGGAGATAAGGAGAGAATTTGAGGAGAAGAAGCTAAGATACCCGTATCTTTATAGATCTGCTTCGAAATTAAAAAAATTCACTGATCTTAGAAAAGAAATCGAAAGATGCATAGATGAAGAAGGGAATGTTAAAGATGATGCATCCAGTGAATTAAAATCCATAAGGAAGCGCATAAGAAACTTAAGACAAAAAATTATTGAAAAGTTAGAATCTTTATTTGCTTTATCCACATACAAAAATATGATTTCAGACCATGTAATAACTGTAAGAAACGGGAGGTATGTAATTCCCATAAAAAGAGATTTCATTTCCTACTTTCCGTCCATTGTACAGGATACCTCTGGCTCAGGCAAAACTCTCTTTGTTGAACCACAATTTATAGTTCAGAAAAATAACGAATTGATAGAACTTAAAGGTAAAGAGGAGCAGGAAGTAAAAAGGGTTTTAACAGCATTATCCAATCGTGTGTCAGATAGAATAGATGACATAGAAACTGCTGTAAGCATTGTGGGATTTCTTGATTTTACATTCCTCAAGGGAAGAGTATCCAACGAATGGAATTGTGTTTCTCCTGTATTCGTAGAAAAGAAGAAGGTAAAAATAGAAGAGGGAAGACATCCCCTTCTTGAGAAAGAAAAGGTTGTTCCAATATCCCTTGAAATAGGCGAGAAATTCGGAGTGCTTATAATCACCGGTCCCAACACTGGAGGAAAAACTGTAACATTAAAAACTATAGGTTTATTTGTAGCTCTTGCACAGAGCGGTTTTCATGTTCCTGCAAGACACTTTGAAACTGGAATTTTTAATGAAATACTTGCTGATATTGGTGAAGAGCAGAGCATTGAGCAGAGCTTATCCACATTTTCATCCCATATGAAACACATAGTTAGGATACTTGAAAGATGCAATAATGAATCTCTTGTTCTACTGGACGAGCTTGGAGCAGGAACTGATCCTGAAGAAGGAGCAGCCATTGCTCAGGCTATAACTGAATACCTTCTTAAAAAGAAATCTATTGTAGCCATTGCCACCCATTATCCAAGACTTAAAGAGTTTGCATATAAGGTGGAAGAGGTTGAAAACTGCAGTGTTGGATTTGACCCTGAAACCCTTAAACCAACATACAAACTCCACATTGGAATTCCCGGAGAAAGCCACGCATTAACAATTGCCACCCATCTTGGAATTGAAAAAGAGGTTATAGAAAAAGCAAGAGAAATACTTGGCGAGGAGCATCTTGCAAAGGAAGTCATAATAAACAAAATGAAGAGAGATCAAACAATTATAGAAAAGGATAAATTATCCATAGAGGCAACAAAAAAGGAGATAGAGGAGAGAAAAGAGGAGCTTGAAAAACTTCTGAATGAAATAAAAGAGAAGAGGAAAGAGTATCTATTAAACGCAAAGAAAGAGGCTTTAAAAATCATTGAAGACACAAGAAAGAGAATGGAAGAACTCTTAAAAAATATACCAAAAGAGAGAAAGGCTGTCCTTGAGGAAAAAAAAGAGCTGGAAAAAGAGGAAGAGAAGATAGCCGAAGAGATAGTCTCCCAGGAGAAAAAGATTGTGATAGACTGGGATGAAATTGAAATTGGAGACCTCGTGTGGATAGAGAAATTTGGAAAACAGGGGATTGTTTTAAATAAAGATGAAGAGGAGAAAAAAGTTCAGATACAAATTGGAACCATGAGAGTTATTCTTCCCTTTGAAGATATAAGCCGAAAGATTACAGAAGTGGAAGAGATATCCAATAAAGAGGGTAAGGTGGAGCTTCCAACACCTGAAACTCTTCCTATGAAGATAGACCTTCACGGAAAAACAGTGGACGAGGCACTGGCAAAGCTTGATAAGTACCTTGATTCAGCATCTCTTGCAGGCTTTCCATTTGTTTACATACACCACGGTGTAGGAACAGGAATATTAAGAAAAGCAATACATGATTTCCTCAAAACAAACCCTCATGTTCAAAGATACACCACTGATCCAGAGAACGGTGGTGTAACCATTGTGTATTTAAAATAATAAACTGGATTTTTGGTATAATCAAATCAGGGTGTGCTAAGCGGGGAGTTAGCGGTGCCCTGTAACCCACAACCCGCTCAGTGGGGCTGAATTCCTCCTGAAGGTGCACTCTTTCTCAGAAGGTTCTTAAGAAGGAAAGATGACGGAAGGAAGCCAGGAAACTTAGAGGTTACGAACCCCGCCAGGTCCGGAAGGAAGCAACGGTAAGTAATTCTCTAAGTGTTCCCTGGTGACTCTTTCCCGATTTTCTTCTTAGGAAAGACCTGAGGGGGAGTGTATCGTAGGGAGGTGCACACCCTTTTATTTTTCTTCTTCAACAACTTTTGACTACCTATCTTTCAGTGTGTCTCTTCTTGGTTTATACACTACTTCATAGAAATTCCTTTGAGAGAGAAGATATCTCTTTTTACCTCCTGAATTTTAATTTTCTCCAGAATTCTGTAACTAATGGACATTCTTTACCGAGTCTGTAATCTGAGTTAAGTTCTTTAAATACAATGCCTTCGCTTGAAGTCGCTCTAAAATT
>CAZNRO010000013.1:17646-22468 GCA_964575745.1 uncultured Caldisericota bacterium
AATCTGAGTTAAGTTCTTTAAATACAATGCCTTCGCTTGAAGTCGCTCTAAAATTTTTAAAAGATTGAACCTTCTATTTTCCAGCCATCATCATGAAGAATTAGAATATAGGCTCCCCTGTAATCTGACTCCTTTCCATTCTCTTTGATTGTTAAGACAAAGTGCACTCTTGCTCTCTTCTTGTCGTTGGAAAGAACCACATCTTCGATCCTTACTCCTACAATCTCCCTATTATGCTCCTTCATATTTTCAAAACTCTTTTTAAAATCCTCCAACGATCCTTTCTCTTTCAGCATATCTCCAGCAAGAAGGGAGTATGCTGTCTCATAATCCTCTCTCATAATGGCTTTGAAATATTTTTTAAGGGTTCCTTCAGGAGACTTTGCAGAACAGCTACTTAGTATTAAAACAGAAACTATTATAAAAATTGTAATAATAATCGTAAATCTTTTCATTTTTATCACCTCACTATCTAATTAGAATCTCACATTATTATATCACTTTCAATATTAATGATAAAATAAAATTAATGAAGGGAAAAGATAGAAATTTTGTGATAATCACTGGTATTTCCGGAGCAGGGAAAACTAAAGCAGCAAACTTCCTTGAAGATATGGGTTATTTTTGCATAGACAACCTCCCCTTAAGCCTTATTAAGAAGTTTGTGGAGTTGTATAAAAGGGGAATTGGTGGTGTTGATAAGGTATCTCTCACAATAGATATAAGGGAGAAGGATTTTATTGAAAATTTTCCTAAAATATATAAAGAACTTGAGGAAGAGGGGTTAAATCCATTTCTTTTGTTTCTTGACGCAGGAGAAGAGACACTTGTAAAAAGATACAAAGAGACAAGAAGGAAACACCCTTTGTTTACAAAAGATGGACTCATCACCGCAATAAGAGATGAAAAGTTGAAACTTAAAAAAATAAAGGATTTAAGTGATGTAGTCATAGACACATCAAAACTGAAGCCTTCAGAATTAAAACAGAGACTTGTAGAGATATTCAAAGAGAAGAGAGAAACAGTAATGTCCATAACCATAATATCATTTGGTTATAAGTATGGAATACCAATTGATTCAGACATCATATTTGATGTAAGGTTTCTTCCTAATCCATTTTATATAAACGGTCTTAGGGAAGTTTCAGGACTTGATGAAGGAGTCAAAAGATATGTACTTTCCCATGCTGCAACAAAGGGCTTTTTAAAAAGATTTAAAGATATGCTATTCTTTCTCATACCTCAATATGTTAAAGAAGGAAAGACATCACTTATAATATCTTTTGGTTGCACAGGTGGAAAACATAGATCTGTAGTTATATCTGAAGAAGTAAAGAGAATACTTGAAGAGAAAGGTTACAAATGTACCCTATTTCATAGGGACATAAGAAAAGAATGAAAGAAAAATTGAAAAGTTTTTTAAAATGGTTCTATCCAGGAATGAATGTCAAAAGATGGGTTATCCTTATGGGATTTGGATTCTTTATATCTGCTCTTGGATTCATGGTGATCCTCGATTTCACAAGACTTGGAATAATAAAGAGATTTATAATAAACTTTATCATAGTCTTTATGAAAGGAAATTACACCTATCCTATATGGCTTTCAAGAATCATAGCAGCTTTGTTTATCCTGTCAGGTATATTTCTTCTTATATTTGGATTTGTTAAACTCTTAAACTCGCTATTCACTGCACTTCTCAAGGAAAAAAGAAAGGATGTAGTTCACATAATACACAGATACAGATTCAGGTGGAGGGAAAAGAATGTGCTATCCTTTGGAGGAGGAACAGGTTTATCCAATCTGTTGAAAGGTCTAAAGGAGTACCCGTTCTTTCCAACAGCTGTGGTAACTGTAACAGATGATGGGGGAAGCTCAGGAAGGCTCAGGGAAGAACTTGGAATTCCACCGCCAGGGGACTTGAGAAACTGCATTGCTGCACTTTCAGAGAGTGAGGAATTCTTAAAAGACCTCTTCCAGTACAGATTTAAGGAAGGTGAAACCCTTCAGGGACACTCCCTTGGAAATCTCATAATAGCAGCTTCAATGAAGTTAAAGGGTGGGCTTCTCCTTGGAGTAAGTGAACTTGAGGAAGCCCTTAATCTCTCAGGAAGAGTTATTCCTGTATCTGAAAGTGTGCTTACTCTTGTTGGAGAATTTGATGATGGAGAGAAGATTGCTGGCGAAACGAATATAAGAAAGAAGGGTGGAAAGATCGAAAAAATATACATAGAGCCACCATATGCAAAACCGACCATAAAGGTTCTTTCTGAAATTGAAAATGCAGAACTTATAACCTTCGGACCGGGAAGTTTATTTTCATCAGTTATACCACCCCTTCTCTTTGGACCTATTATAACAGCATTGAAAAGGACCAGAGCAAAAAAGGTATATATACTTAACATAATGACAGAGAAAGGAGAAACAGACAACTTCACTGCCTCCATGCATGTTAAAAAGATATTTGAACACACAAATGGAAAAATTTTTGATTACATTATTGTAAACACAGGTAAAATTCCTGAATTCTATCTCAAAAAATATGAAAAATATGCTTCCAAACCTGTATCTTTAGATGAAGAGAACCTTAAAGAAATGGGTTTAAAGGTGATTAAAGGTAACTTTGTAAAGATAGAAGAGGGTTACATTAGGCATGATGCAAAAAAAATAAAAGAGACCCTCTTAAAGATTATTAAAAAATGAGAGAACCCTCTTTTACCTCTCTTGTTAAGAAGGAGCTTATCTCCTTTCAATCCATAAATGAAGATGAGAGTCTTGCAGAAGTAAAGGGTATACTTCTTGCATCTGGTCTTGTGGTACTTAAGAGGGATTCCATTGATATAGTTTTTAAATCCACGGATCCCCAGATATTGAGAAGAATTATCCTCTTATCAAAGAAGATTATGGGTAACGAAAGGGAAGTTCTCGTGGAGAAAGGTAAAAGACGGAAATTTTATAAACTTATACATAGCTTTAATAAGAGAGACTTCTTTCTTTCTGGAATAATAGATAATGATGACCTTAAGGTACACTTTAAACCCAAAAGTGAAAAGGAGGCATCTGCATTTTTAAGAGGTGTATTTCTTGGATGTGGAACAGTTACAGATCCAAGGAAAGAGTACTACCTCGAACTGAGACTCTCTGAAGATTCCTCCTTCTTTGAAATAATGGAACTTGTTCAGATACTCCACTTTAACTTCAAGTCAAGGATAAGAAGAAATAAAAGAGTCCTTTACCTTCAGTCAAGAAATGGAATTAAGGAATTCCTCGGATTCATAGGTGCATCTTCTTCTTTTCTCTCCCTCCTTGATCAGGAAATAAAAATGAATCTAAAGGAATCCCTCACAACAAAGATAAACTATGAGATGTGGAACATAGGAAAGATTGTAGATTCATATTTAAAAATTAGAGATGCTATACTTTTCTTAAAGAGAGAAGGAGCTTTCAATAATCTTACCCCTGCTCTAAAGAAAGCAGCTGAGGTAAGACTTAAATATCCTGATAAGAGCTTGAGAGAGGTTGCAGATATTATTGGAATCTCAAAATCTGCCCTCAATCATAGATTGAGGAGAATCTTAAAGATAAGGGAGAAGTTGAAGAGTGGAATTAAGAAGAGAAGTTAAACAGATTCAAAAACTTACATTAAGAAAAAACATGATACAGCTAATGAGGCTGTATCATGCTCCCCTTTTAGAACTAAGGGAGATACTGAACCAGGAATGGGAAGAGAATCCTTTTTTAGAAGTTACAGAAACAAAGGATGAAATTGACATAGATGAGGATTCTATAAATTTTGAGGAGAAAGGAAACATAATAATTTATGAATCTTTTCTGAAAGAAGAAAAGGGATTAAAGGATTACCTTGAGGAGCAACTTGTTCTTTTTGACTTCTCTCAGGATGAAGAAGAAATTGCCAGATTCATCATAGGAAACACAGATGAGCATGGATTCCTTCCCCTCTCACCTGAAGAGATTGGAAAGATATTGAAAAGGGATATAGAAAGTATAGAATCTGTTCTTGAAATTTTAAAAAGGGAACTTCATCCTCCTGGAGTTATTGCAAGGGATGTAAAAGAGGGAATAATAATTCAACTTATAAGGGCTGGACTGATTAAAGATCTGAAAGATACAGAGAAAAACATAGATAGACTTTTAAAAGGAGAGAAAATCCCTGAAAGTTTTCTGGAAAAGATAAAAAAAATCTCTATATACCCGGGAGATATTATAGACAGAAGTAAAAATCTATACATAACACCTGAACTGTATCTGAAAATTATTGATGGAGAGATAAAAGTATTTTATAATGAAAAAATATTACCGAAAGTTAAATTTAATAAAAACCTTTATGATGACATGCTTATGAAATTAAAGTTTTTATCAAGAGAAGAGAGAAAATTTATAAAAACGAAGGCTAAGGATGCAAAAAACCTCGTATTTTTAGTAGAGGAGAGGAAGGAAAAGATATTAAGAATTGCCCAGTATCTTATAGATAGACAAAAAGACTTCTTTCTTAAAGATGGGTATCTAAATATTTTAACTCTAAAGGATGTATCCAGCGACTTGAATCTATCCATCTCCACTGTATCAAGAATAATACATGAGAAGTATATAGATACACCTAAAGGCGTCTTCCCGCTCTCTTTCTTCCTTGGGAAGGACAAGGTGAAGAGAGGAGTGTTCGGAACAAAGGTAAAGATGCTTATAAAGAAACTTATAGATGAGGAGGATAAAAATAAGCCTCTTTCTGACGGAGAAATAGCAAAAAGGTTAGAAAAATTTGGTATATTTATAAAAAGAAGAACAGTCAACAAGTATAGAGAAG
>CAZNRO010000014.1:0-22098 GCA_964575745.1 uncultured Caldisericota bacterium
GAAGAACTGTTGGTGCTGGAGTTATATCCAAGGTTATAGAGTAGGTGGAAGATGAAAGGAACTAAAAGTAAGGTAAGAATAAAATTAAGATCCTTTGATTCAAGAATCCTTGATATGTCAGCGACCCTTATAGTGGAAACTCTCAAGAAGAAAGGGGTAGAAGTTGCAGGACCTATCCCTCTTCCTTCTGAGAGAACTGTTTATACGTTCTTAAGGGCACCAAATATTGATAAGGATTCCAGAGAGCAGCTGGAGCTTAGAGTTCATAAGAGGCTTATAGATATTTTAAATCCTACACCAGAAGCAACTAAGGCTTTGATGGATCTTGATCTTCCAGCAGGTGTGGATATAGAGATAAAACTCTAAGGAGGAAGATATGAAAGGAATTTTAGCAAGGAAACTGGGTATGACACAGATTTTTGAAGATAGAAAAGTTGTCCCTGTGACAGTTCTTAAAGCAGGACCATGCAAGGTTGTTCATAAAAAAACTCCTGAAAAAGATGGTTATACTGCTGTTCAGATAGGTTTTGAACCAGCCAAAGAAAAAAGAATTAATAAGCCCCTTAAAGGACATTTCTCAAAGGTAGGAGAGTACTTTAAGTATCTAAAAGAGATAAGAGATTTTGAAAAAGATATAGGAGAAGAGATTACTGTAGAGATATTTCAGAAAGGTGAGAAAGTAGATGTTCAAGGTATTTCCAAGGGAAAAGGATTTCAGGGAGTAATGAAAAGACACGGAATGGCTGGTGGAAAGGACTCACATGGTTCAATGTCACATAGAAGAATAGGTGCTATTGGAAATAGACTTACTCCACAGAGAGTTTTCAAAGGACACAGGATGCCCGGTCGTATGGGAAGAGAAACAGTTACAGTGAAGAACCTTGAGGTCGTTTTTGTTGATAAAGAAAAGAACCTTATAGGACTTAGGGGTGCAGTTCCTGGTCCAAAAGGTTCTGTTGTTGTAATAAGAGGTGAGTAAGATGAGTATACCTGTATATAATCTAAAAGGCGAAGTAGTTGGAAACGAAGAAATTCCAAGAGGGTTTTCAATTCCACCCCATTACTTTTCCATGTTTGAAGATATAAGATATGTAAGGAATGCCTTAAGAAGAGGAACAGCATCTGCAAAAACCAGAGCAGAGGTTAGAGGTGGTGGAAGAAAGCCATGGAGACAGAAAGGTACAGGAAGAGCAAGACATGGATCCATTCGTTCTCCTATCTGGAAAGGTGGAGGAGTTGTCTTTGGTCCAAAACCAAGAAGTTTTAGAATAAGTATCCCCAAAAAGGTAAAGAAGCTTGCAATAAGATCGTCAATCTCAGACAAGATTATCAACGATAAACTCTTTGTTCTTAAGGGAGTAAAATTTGATAAGGTGAGTGCAAAGGAAGCTACAGCGTTAATTAATTCTCTTAAGATATCTGGTTCAATTCTCTTTGTGTTTTCCGATGAGAATGGTGAGGTTGAACTTTCAATGAGAAATCTTCCAAAGGTGAAACCACTCTTCTGGAATAAAGTTAATACATATGATGTAGTTAAGCACGAGAATCTCGTTGTGACAGAGGAAGCATATAAAAACATGAAAGAGGTGTGGGGCAATGTTTGAGAGAGTTTTGATTAGACCAGTGGTTACTGAGAAAAGTCAGGGACTTTCTAAGGAAAGAAAGTATGTTTTTCTCGTATATAAGAATGCCAATAAAGATATGGTGAAAAAGGCTGTTGAGGAGTTATTTAATGTGAAGGTTGAAAAGGTGAATATATTGAAAAAATACCCCAAGAAGAGAAGATCAAGAGCTTTCTTCTCCCATACTCCAGAAGGGAAGAAAGCTATAGTTACTCTGAAAGAGGGGTATTCCATAGACATTATGAAAGGAGTATAAGATGGGACTAAGAAAGGTTAGACCAATAACCCCAGGGCAGAGACATGCAGTTTATCCAGACTTCAGCGATATAACAAAAAAGGAACCAGAGAAATCTCTTGTAGTTGGCCTAAAGAAGAAAGCTGGAAGAAATAACCAGGGAAAGATAACCACAAGACATAGAGGCGGTGGAGTTAAAAGGCTCTACAGAATTATTGATTTTAAGAGAGATAAAGATGGAGTACCTGGAAAAGTTGCAAGTATAGAATACGATCCCAACAGATCAGCAAGAATTGCCCTTATTCATTATGCCGATGGAGAGAAAAGATACATCCTTGCTCCATTGGGACTCCAGGTTGGAGATACAATTCTTTCAGGAGAGAATGTTCCAATAAAACCAGGAAATAGTATGCCCATAGAAAACATACCAGTAGGAACCCTAATTCATAATATAGAGCTTACTCCTGGTAAAGGAGGACAGATTGTACGTTCTGCAGGAGCAGGAGCTCAGATTATGAGTAAAGAGGGAAAGTATGCACAGGTAAAACTTCCTTCAGGAGAAATCAGGATGATAAATATTAAGTGCAGAGCCACAATCGGACAGGTCGGAAATCTTGACCATATCAATGTTTCCCTTGGAAAAGCAGGCAGAAAAAGATACCTTGGTATAAGACCGACAGTTAGAGGATCTGCCATGAATCCAGTAGATCATCCACACGGAGGTGGAGAAGGAAAAGCTCCAATTGGACATCCTTCACCTTTATCTCCCTGGGGTAAGCCAACTCTTGGTAAAAAAACCAGAAAGAAAAAGAAACCCAGTGGTAGGTTTATAGTCAGGAGGAGGAAGTAAGTATGGGAAGAAGCAAGAGAAAAGGACCTTATGTAGATGAGAAACTTTTGAAAAGAATAAGAGAGATGAACGAGAAGGGTGTAAAGAAGATAATAAAGGTGTGGTGCAGAAGATCCACTATTACTGAAGAGATGGTTGGACACACTATTGCAGTTCACAATGGAAAAAACCATATTCCTATTTATATAACCAAGGCAATGATAGGACACAAGCTCGGTGAATTCGCCTTTACAAGAACCTTTAGATCTCACAACAGACCTACTGAGCGTTCAACGGCACCTAAATAGGAGGTAAACAATGGAAGTTAGAGCAGTGAGTAGATTTGTAAGAATATCTCCAAAGAAAGCAAGAAGAATAGCCAACCTTGTAAGAGGAAAGGATGTAAAGATTGCACTTTCCATGCTAAAGTTTATCCCTTCAAAGACTGCTGTTCCTATAGCAAAGACAATAAAATCTGCTGCAGCCAATGCCAAAAACAACTACCACATGAACGAAAATCTTCTCTATATAAGTAAGATAATGGTTGATCAAGGACCACCTATGAAAAGAGTTAAACCTCGTGGAATGGGCAGAGCAGATGTTATTAGAAGACCTCTTTCACATATAAGTGTTTATGTTGAAGAGAGAAAGGAGGAAGAGTAATGGGTCAGAAAGTTAACCCGTATGGTTTTAGGATCGGAGTAACTAAGGAATGGAAAGCATTCTGGTATGCTCCTAAAAAAGAAATTCCGAATATCTTATTTGAAGATTTAATGATAAGAAGTAAAATTGACAGTCTCGGAAGAGAAGTTGCAGTTGCCTCTGTTGAGATTTACAGAAAAGGTGATCAGGTGAGAGTTGTCATATTTACCGCAAGACCAGGTGTTCTTATAGGAAAAGGTGGATCCAATATTGAAAGACTCAAAGGCGATCTTCAGGAAATTGTTGGAGATAAAAAACTGGATGTTAAGGTAGTTGAGGTTAAAAAACCTGAACTTTCTGCAAAACTTCAGGCAGAATTTATTGTTGACAGAATTGAAAAGAGGGCATCTTACAAGAGAGCAATGAAACAGACCATAGCCAGAACGATGAAAGGTGGAGCTAAAGGTATAAAGGTTCAGTGTTCAGGAAGACTTGACGGAGCAGAAATTGCAAGAACTGAGTGGTTCAAGGAAGGAAGAATTCCTCTTCAGACACTTACAGCAGACATAGACTATGCTTATATACCAGCAAAGACAAAGTTTGGAGTTATTGGAGTAAAGGTATGGATATATAGAGGTGATCTCCCAGTCAGAAGGTTCAGGAAAGAGCAGGTGGAGGTGTAATTATGCTTATGCCAGAGAGAGTTAAGTGGAGGAAACAGCATAGAAGAAGAACCAAAGGTTTAGCCATCAAGGGTTCAAGGATTGCCTTTGGAGAGTATGGAATAAAAGCTCTGGAACCCGGATGGATAACCGCACGCCAGATAGAGGCAGCAAGAATTCCAATTTCCCAGGCAGCACATAAAGGTGGAAAGATGTGGATAAGAATATTTCCTGACAAACCTGTAACGAAGAAACCAGCAGAAACAAGAATGGGTGGTGGAAAGGGAGATCCAGAGTTCTGGGTAGCCGTAATTAAACCCGGAAGAATCCTTTTTGAGATTGGTGGAGTATCAGAAGAGCTTGCCACTCACGCCTTGAGACTCGCCCAGAGCAAACTGCCTATAAAGACAAAGATAGTTAAAAGAGAGGTGTAAGAGAATGAAGGTAAGAGAATTAAGAGAACTTTCAATAGATGAGTTGGAAAGGAAACTTGAAGATTTAAGAAGAGAATTGTTTAACCTTAGATTCCAGCAGGCAACACATCAGTTAAAGAATCCTGTAAGAATCAGATTTGTAAGAAGAGATATTGCAAGGATCCTTACCGTTCTTAAGGAGAAGGAGAGGGTATCATGAAGAAGAGATTAATAGGCGAAGTTATATCAAACAAGATGCAGAAGACAGTGGTTGTAAGGCTGGAGAGGCTTGTAAAGCATCCCCTTCTTAAGAAATACATTAAGAGGCACTCAAAGTTTTATGCTCACACTGAAATACCCCTTGAGATTGGAGACATAGTGGAAATAGAAGAGATGAGACCTTTAAGCAAACTCAAAAGGTGGAGAGTTAGGAGAATAGTGAAAAGTGTTCCAAGAGAGGGAACTTCGGAGGTGAAAAGTGATAAGACCACAGACGAGGCTTAAAGTTGCAGACAATACAGGTGCAAAAGAGGTTATGTGTATAAGAGTTCTTGGAGCATCAAATAAATTGTATGGAAAAGTGGGAGATATAATCGTTTTTACAGTTAAAGATGCAATCCCAAATAGCCCTATTCCAAAAGGAACTGTAGGTAAAGGAGTTATCGTAAGAACCAGAAACAGAATTAGAAGACCAGATGGATCCTATGTGAGATTTGATGACAATGCCGTAGTAATAATAGACGAAGATGGAAATCCTAAAGGAACCAGAATCTTTGGTCCAGTATGCAGAGAATTAAGAGAGAAAGGGTATCTTAAGATAATTTCCCTTGCAGCAGAGGTGGTGTAGGATGAAAAGACTGAGAATTAGAAAAGGGGACACTGTAAAAGTAATAAGAGGCAAAGATAAAGGAAAAACAGGAAAAGTCCTAAAGGTTATACCTAAGGAAAGAAGAGTAATCGTTGAAGGAGTGAATGTAGTTAAAAAGCACATGAGACCAACCCAGAAGTATCCTGAAGGTGGTGTGAAGGAGATAGAAAGTCCTATATACGCATGGAAAGTTGAACTTGTATGCCCTCACTGTAAAAATCCCACAAGAGTTGGAATGCTGTTTCTTGAAACAGGAGAGAAGGTTAGAGTTTGTAAGAAGTGTGGAGAGATAATTGATAGAACATAGGAGGAATTATGGGATATTTAAAAGCTAAATGGCTCGAAGTAGCTCCAAAACTCATGAAGAGATTTGGATACAAGAATATAATGGAAGTCCCAAAAGTTGTAAAGATAGTTGTAAATCGTGGAATAGGAGATGCTCCTGAAAATCCAAAAGCAATTGAGAAGACAGAAGAAGAAATAAAGCTTATAACAGGACAGAAACCAGTTTTTAAGAAAGCAAGAAAGTCCATCGCCTCCTTCAAGATTAGAAAAGGAATGGTTGTAGGTGCCAAAGTTACTCTTAGAGGAAAGAGGATGGAAGAATTTTTTGAGAAACTTATCAATGTTGCTCTTCCAAGAATAAGGGATTTTAGGGGACTCTCCAGGAAGTCCTTTGATGGAAGAGGTAATTACACATTCGGTGTGGAAGAACAGTTAATATTTCCAGAGATTGATTACGACATGATTGATAAAGTTAGAGGCTTCGATATAACAATTGTCACCACTGCAAAGACAGATGAAGAGGCAGAGGCTTTACTTGAAGAGCTGGGGCTTCCCTTTGAAACAAAGAAGAGAAAGGAGGCATAAATGGCAAGGAAGGCTTTAATAGAAAAAGCAAAGAGAAAACCAAAGTATAGAACAAGAAAGGTGAATAGATGTAGAATTTGCGGGAGACCAAGAGCTGTTTACAACGACTTTGGGCTTTGCAGAATCTGTGTGAGAAAGTATTTCCACTCAGGTTATATTCCTGGAATGAAGAAAGCGAGTTGGTAGGAGGTGGTTAACTTGATGACAGATCCAATTGCAGATCTTATAACAAGAATAAGAAATGCAAATGTTGTATACAAAGAATCTACAGAGGTTCCTTATTCCAGAATAAAGAGGAATATCGTACAGATACTTAAAGACGAAGGTTATATAAGTGATTACGAAGTTATAGAGAAGGACAACAAGAAAACCATAAAGATATACCTGAAGTACGGGAAGAATAAGGAAAGGATAATTATGGGAATTCAGAGAGTTTCAAAACCCGGAAGAAGAATCTATGTTGGAAAAGATCAGGTGCCGAAAGTTCTCAATGGTATAGGAATAGCAATTATCTCCACCTCAAAGGGTCTTGTAACTGATAGGGTTGCAAGAAAGATAGGTCAGGGTGGAGAAGTTCTTCTGTATGTGTGGTAGGAGGATAAGATGTCAAGAATAGGAAAGAAACCAATTCCAATACCAAAAGGAGTTGAGGTAACTATAAAGGGTAGAGAGATAACAGTAAAGGGACCAAAAGGAACCCTTAAAAGGGAATTCCCTTCTGTTCTCTCAGTGAAAATAGAAGATTCCCAGATAGTTGTGGAAAGAAGCAGAGAAGATAAACAGGTGAGATCACTTCATGGAACATACAGAGCTTTAATAAACAATATGGTAGAGGGAGTAAGTAAAGGTTTTGAAAAAACTCTCATAATCCATGGTGTTGGTTATAAAGCACAGCTTACAGGGAAGAAGCTCGTGATAAATCTTGGCTATTCCCATCCAATTGAGATAGAAGCTCCAGAAGGAATTGAGTTTGAGGTTGAAAGAGGAATCAGGATAAAGGTCAAGGGGTTCGATAAGGAACTTGTTGGTCATGTTGCGGCAAAGATTAGAAGACTTAGAAATCCTGATCCATACAAGGCAAAAGGTGTAAGATACGAGAACGAGATTATTAGAAGAAAACCAGGAAAAGCTCTTGCTAAGGGAACTGGAGCATAAGGAGGAGATATGATTAAACAGGTAAATAGAAACGAGAAAAGAAAAGCAAGACATAAGAGGATAAGGAAAAAAGTCTCTGGAACTTCCTCTCGTCCAAGAGTTTGTATATATAAGAGTCTGAAACACATATACCTTCAGGCAATAGACGATGAGAATGGCCATACCCTGATTTACCTTTCCACTTTAACTCCAGAGATAAGAGAAACTCTCAAGGGAAAGAAGAACAAAGAAGCATACATACTTCTCGGTCAGAAAATGGCAGATCTTCTTTTAGAAAAAGGAATAAAGACCATAATCTTTGATAGATCAGGTTACATGTATCATGGCAACATAAAGGCCCTTTGTGAAGAGATGAGAAAGAAGGGAATAGAATTTTAGGAGGAGATGAGATGATAAGTAGAGATGATCTTGAAGTTACTTTTGAGGAGCAGCTTGTTCAGATAAGGAGAGTTACGAAAGTAACCAAAGGAGGAAAGAGACTTAGATTTAGAGCCCTTGTCGTTGTTGGAGATAGAAATGGTACTGTTGGAGTTGGCGTAGGAAAAGCCAACGAAGTTCCTTCAGCAATAAAAAAAGCTTCAGCAAGGGCAAGAAGAGATGCCATAAAGGTGAATCTTAAGGGAACCACAATTCCTCACGAGATCTGGGGAAAGTGGGGTGCAGCAAAGGTATTCCTGAAACCAGCAGTTCCTGGAACCGGAATTATTGCAGGAGGCGCAGTAAGAGCAGTACTTCAACTTGCAGGAGTAAGAGATGTTCTTTCCAAGTCTCTTGGTTCATCCAATCAGGTAAATGTTGCCCTTGCAACCCTTGAAGCACTCAAGAATCTTATAACTTTCCAGAAGAAGATGGAGCTATTGGGAAAAAGGAAGGTAAAGGAGGTTCAGGATGATAAAGTTGAATAACCTCTCTAACCCCTTTCCAAGGAAGAAAAAATTTAGAGTTGGAAGAGGACCGGGATCAGGCTCTGGAAAGAATTGTGGATATGGAAATAAAGGACAGAAATCAAGAAGTGGAAGAGGAAAAGAGAACTGGTTTGAAGGCGGGCAGACCCCAATCTACAAAAGACTTCCCCAGCTTAAAGGTTTTAAGAGTAGAAAAAACAGGAAGATAATGGCTGAAATAAACATCGATACTCTATCAGAGTTCTTTAAAGAAGGAGACACCGTTGATATAGACACACTTAAGGATAAAGGAATAATAAAGGAAAGAGTTAGATTTGTTAAGATTCTTGGAAGAGGAGAGATAGATTTCCCCCTTACAGTAAAAGCAAGCGCTTTTAGTGAAAGCGCAAAGGAAAAGATTGAGAAAGCAGGGGGAAAGGTTGAAGTGGTGAGGTGAGAAGATGTGGAACCTTTTGAAGAACGCTTTAAGAATAAAAGAACTTAGAAACAGAATAATATTTACCCTCCTCATGTTTGGTCTCTTCAGATTGGGAACCTTTATTCCTGTTCCGGGTGTGAATAGAGAACTTCTAAAGCAAGCTGTTGAGAAGGGAGGTTTACTTTCCCTTATGGATATGTTTGCTGGAGGTGGTCTTTCAAACTTCTCAATCTTTGCTCTTGGAGTTTTCCCATACATCAACGCATCCATCATCATGCAGCTTCTTGGTGCTGTATTCCCATCCCTTGAGGAGCTTATGAAAGAGGGTGGAGAAGAAGGAAGAAGAAAGATTGCAGTCTGGACAAAGTATCTTACATTTTTCCTTGCCTTAATACAGGCTTTTGCTCTCCTTATCACCTTTACAAACAACGGTGCAGTTACTGCTACAGGACTTCTTTCAAAGTCAACTATAATCTTTACACTCGTTGCAGGAACCTATGTTCTTTACTGGGTTGGAGAGATTATAAGTCAGAAAGGTATAGGAAATGGTGTCTCTTTAATTATATTTGCAGGAATAGTGAGTAGAATTCCTCTTGGTGTAGGAGAGATCGCAAGACTTTACGGAAAAGCTGGTGGAATCACATTTATTCAGATAGCAATTACAGTTGTTGGACTTCTTGTAATTCTATTTGCAATTCTATATCTTTATCAATCCGAAAGAAGAGTTCCAGTTCAGTATGCAAAAAGAATAGTTGGAAGAAGAATCTATGGAGGACAATCCACATACATTCCTTTAAGATTAATCCAGGCTGGAATCCTGCCAATAATTTTTGCATCTTCCTTTATCATGTTCCCTGCAACTTTAGGTCAGTTTTTCCCCGGCACATGGATTGAGAATGTAGCAAGGGCATTAACGAGCAGAACATCAATCACATACAACCTTACCTTCTTCCTGCTTGTAGTTTTCTTCACATACTTCTATACTGAAATTTCGTTTAATCCTCAGGAGCTATCAGACAATCTGAAGAAGTGGGGAGGTTTTATTCCAGGTGTAAGACCAGGAAAGGCAACTGCTCAATACATTGCAAAGATTATCAACAGAATTACACTACCTGCAGCAATAATTCTTGGTCTTATCGCTATAGTTCCTAACTATTTCTTCGGAGCTATGAATGTAAGAGCTTTCTATTTTGGAGGCACCTCAATACTTATTATTATAGGAGTTGCTCTTGAGACTGTTCAACAGATAGATGCCTATGTGAAGATGCGTCATTACGAGGGGCTTCTCAAATGAAGATTGTCATGCTTGGAAACATTGGAGTTGGCAAAGGAACTCAAGGAAGGAAGCTTTCAGAGAAGTTTAATATTCCATATATCGCTACAGGAGATATATTCAGAGAGAATATAAGAAATGAAACCCCTCTTGGAAAAAAAGTGAAAAGCATTCTTGAACAAGGTGGACTCGTCTCAGATGAGGTTGTAAATGAAATAGTTTTTGATAAAATTAATAATTTGGAAGACTTTATCCTTGATGGTTTTCCAAGAACTCTATTTCAGGCAGAGCAACTTGAAAAGTTTCTTAAATTAAACAACAATCCTTTGGATTTTGTTTTTTACCTCATCCTTCCTGAAGAAATAATTGTAAAGAGAATAACAGGAAGAAGGATTTGTCCTAAATGCGGAAGGGTTTACAATATCTATTTTAACCCTCCAAAGAACGACGAAATTTGCGATTTTGATGGTGAAAAGTTAATTCAGAGAGAAGATGACAATCTTGAAGTTGTTAAAAAGAGGATGGAAGAGTTTAAGAAGAATACCTTCCCTCTTATAGATTTTTATAGAGAGAAGAAGATACTCTTTGAGATAGATGGAGAGGGAAGTCCTGATGAAGTTTTTAATAGAATAGTGAAGACAATAAATGATAATAGTAAAAAGTAAGAAAGAAATAGAGATTATGAGAAGGGCTGGAGTCCTTCTTGCTGAGGTAATGGAAGAGTTAAAAAAAATGGTAAAGGAAGGAGTTTCTGCGCACAAACTGGATGAATTTGCTGAGAAAAAGATAAGGAGTCTCAATGCAGAGCCTGCCTTTAAAGGCTATAGAGGATATCCTTATACGCTCTGCGTCTCTGTGAACAGTGAGGTTGTTCATGGATTCCCTTTAAAGGATAAGGTGTTTAAAGATGGAGATCTCATCTCTCTTGATATAGGACTTAAATATAAAGGATACTACTCAGATATGGCATTTACGGTTCCTGTTGGAGAAATAGACGAGAGAAAAAGAAAACTTCTTGAGGTTGGAGAGAGAGCACTTTATCTTGGGATATCAAAGGCAAAGGTTGGAAACAGGCGCGGTGATATATCTAATGCCATTGAAGAATTTGTGAAAGAGAACGGTTTTAGTGTTGTAAAGGAATATGTGGGACACGGAATTGGTAGAAGTTTACATGAGGATCCGCAGGTTCCAAACTTTGGAGACAGGAGTGAAGGACCTGTATTAAAGGAAGGCATGACCATAGCCATTGAACCGATGATATGTATAGGTAGTGGAAAGACAAAGGTAGAGGACGATGGATGGACTGCAAAAACTGTTGACGATGGTCCGTGTGTGCATTTTGAACACACAATCGCCATTACAGAAAGAGGTCCTTTGATTCTCACTGTTCCAGAGGAGGTGAGGTGATGGAAAAGAAAAAAGAATACGTAGAGATAGAGGGAATTGTTGTTGAGACTCTTCCAAACATGAATTTTAAGGTTAAACTTCCAAATGGAAAAGTAATAAAGGCCTTTGTGAGTGGAAAGATGAGACTCCACTCCATCAGAGTTGTTCCTGGAGATAGGGTTAAACTCCAGATATCTATATACGACCCTACTCAGGGCAGAATTGTTTACAGACTTTCTTAAAGGAGGATAGGATGAAGGTAAGGTCTTCAGTAAAGAAGATGTGTCCTAAGTGCAGGATTATAAAAAGAAAGGGAAGGGTTATGGTGATTTGCTCTAACCCAAAACATAAACAGAGACAAGGATAGGAGGAGCTATGGCAAGAGTTGTTGGTATAGATTTACCAAAAAACAAGAGAATAGATATAGCCCTGACCTATATTTTTGGTATAGGTCATTCAAGAGCTAAGGAGATAGTTGAGAAGGTGGGTCTTGATATAAACAAGAAAGTGAAAGACCTGACACCGGAAGAGATTAAAGCTCTTAACGAGTTTATTCCCAAGAACTACAAGGTTGAAGGAGAGCTTCGTAAAGAGATTGCTTCCAACATCAGAAGACTCGTAGACATTAACTGTTATAGAGGAATGAGACACAAGAGAGGTCTTCCAGTGAGAGGTCAGAGAACAAGAACCAACGCAAGAACAAGAAAAGGCCCAAGGAAAACTATAGGAAGAAAGAGATAAAAGGAGGAGTAGATGGCTAAGAAGAAAAAGAAAAAAAGGATAGACGAGTATGTAAATGCTTACATTCAGTCCACATTTAACAATACAATAATTACTATTACTGACAAGAATGGAAACGTGGTTACATGGGGTTCTGCAGGTACTGCTGGGTTTAAAGGAACTAAAAAAGGTACACCTTTCGCTGCTCAGCTTACAGCAGAATCAGTTGCAAAAAAGGCAGTAAATATGGGAGCAAAGTATGTTGATGTCTTTATTAAAGGTCCAGGTCCAGGTAGAGAAACTGCAGTAAGAGCTCTTCAAACTGGAGGTCTGGTTGTTAAATCCATAAAGGATGTGACACCAATTCCACATAATGGTTGCAGACCTCCGAAGAGAAGAAGGGTCTAAAGGAGGTAGATATGGCTAAACTTACCAAACCCAAATGTAGAATTTGCAGAAGACTTGGTGTGAAACTGTTTCTAAAGGGTGAAAAGTGCTATACATCCAAATGTCCCCTTGAGAGAAAGTTCTCTCCACCAGGTATGCAGGGTATAAGAAGAAAATCCAAACCCTCAGATTATGCAATACATCTCTGGGAGAAACAGAAATTAAGGAAGATATATGGAGTTATGGAGAGACAGTTTAGAAGGTACTTTGAAAGAGCTGCATCTCAGAGAAAGATCGCCACAGGTGAAAAACTCCTTGAATTGCTTGAGAGAAGACTTGACAATGTAGTTTTTAGAGGAGGGCTTTCAGTTTCAAGGTCTGCTGCAAGACAGCTTGTCTCCCATGGTCATGTTCTTGTAAATGGAAGAAAAGTTACAATTCCATCCTTTGAGGTAAAACCAGGAGATAAGATTCAGTTAAGGCCAAAGGCAAAAAATATACCCACAGTTCTTTCTGCTATAGAGCAAAAACCATTTGTCCCTCCATGGCTCAATACAAACTTTGACAACTTTACAATAGAGGTTCTTTCAGTTCCCACAAGAGACCAGATAGATACTCCAATTAAAGAAGAACTCGTTGTTGAGTTCTACTCCAAGTAAGGGGTGAAAGATGGAGTATTTAAGTGGAAGACCGAAAGTAAAAGTCCTGGAAGAGAAGGAGAACTACTTAAAGTTTGTTGTTGATCCTCTATATAGAGGTTATGGAATAACACTCGGCAACGCTCTAAGGAGAGTTCTTCTTTCTTCCATAAGAGGCTACGGCATTTACGCTGTGGAGATAGGTGGTATTACCCACGAATTTACATCTATTCCACATGTGTATGAAGATGTGCCAGAAATAATATTTAACTTAAAACAGGTAATAATAAAGGGTTCACTTGATAGAGATAAACTTCACCTGAAAGTTAAAGGAGAGAAAGAGGTTAAGGCTTCTGACTTTGACCCAAATCCAAATATAGAGATAGTGAACCCGGATCAGCACCTATTCACCATAACAGACAAGAAAGGTGAAGTAGAGATTACTGCTTATGTTAAAAGAGGTTTTGGATACAATTTAGAATCAGAGAATAAGGAGAAGGGATTTCCAATAAATACAATATTTATGGATACAATTTTCTCCCCCATAAGGAGGGTGAATTTTAATGTCTCTTCTTCAGATGTTGCACCATTCCCGAAGAGAGAGAAACTGGTTATGGAAATCTATACCAATGGTGCAATAAACCCGAGAAAAGCCTTGAAGGAAGCATCTGAGATTCTCAAGTATTACATGGGTATTATAAGTGAATTCAAAGAAGAAGAGGTAAAGAAAGAACTCTCTGTGGAACTACTCCCCATCCCAAGTAGGATAAAGAATATCTTAAGGAAAGAGGGAATAGAGACAGTTACCCAGCTTAAAAAGCTGGTAAATTCTGGAGACATAAAAGACATAAGAGGAATAGGAGAGAAGTCCATTGAGGAGATAAGAGAGGTACTTTTCAAAACAGAAGAGGCTGTGGAAGAACCTTCATTCTTCTCTAAACCAATTGACGAACTTATGGATGAATTTGCGTTAACCGATGAAGAACTTAAGAGATTAAAAGAGGGTGGAATAAAGACCTTAAAGGATCTTTTGGGATATAGTGCTTCAGATCTTCTGTCTGATAAATTTAAGCTTCCCTCAAAGAGGGTTAAGAGGATAGAGAACAAACTTAGGAAATGGAATCTATTTCTTAGAAAGGAGAAGAAAAAATGAGGCATAGAGCAGGCTATAGGAAACTAAACAGATTTCCTTCTCACAGGAAAATGATGCTAAGGAACCTTCTTACATCTCTTATTATCCATGAAAGAATTGTAACCACTGAGGCAAGGGCAAAGGAAGTTAGAAGACTTGCAGACAGGGTTATAACATGGGCAAAGAAAGATACGCTCCATGATTGGAGAAAAGTTTATTCGCTTCTTCTTTCAAAGGAAGCAGGTAAGCATCTTGAGGAAATTAAAGACAGATTTGAAGGAAGAGATGGTGGCTACACCAGAATAATTCCCTTAGGTGAAAGAAGGGGTGATGGTTCGTTTCAGGTAATAATTGAGCTTATAAAAGAGTGATTGAATTTAAGAATGTTTCTTTTTCTTACCTTTCACCCGAAAGGATCGATGTACTTAAAGATGTTAATCTTAAGATTGATAAGGGTGAATTTGTCAGCATAATAGGAAGAAACGGATCAGGTAAATCAACTCTTGCAAGATTAATATCAGTTCTCCTCCTCCCCTCAGAAGGGGAGGTTTTTGTTGATGGCATGAACACGAGGGAGGAGGAGAATCTTTACAAGATAAGAAGAAAGGTTGGCATGGTTTTCCAGAATCCAGATAACCAGATTGTTTCACAGATTGTGGAAGAAGATGTTGCCTTTGGACTTGAAAATCTAAATTTCCCTCCAGACAAGATAAGAGAAAGGGTTGATGGAGTTCTTGAAGAGGTTGGACTTTATGAATTTAAAAACTTTCCTCCACATTTTCTCTCAGGGGGACAGAAGCAGAAACTTGCCATTGCAGGTGTTTTAGTCATGGAGCCAGAGTATCTTGTTCTTGATGAGCCAACATCTCTTCTGGATCCAAGGGGAAGAAGAGATGTAATTAATTTAATATTGAAATTACATAAGAAGGGTATAACCATAGTGCTTATAACTCACAGAATGGAAGAAGCATCAATATCGCAGAGGGTGATAGTTTTAAACGATGGAAGGATAGAGATGGATGGACCACCTCAAGATGTCTTTAAAGAAGTTGAGAGATTAAGAAGCATTGATTTATCCGTTCCTCCACTCACCTATCTTTCACATTTATTGAAGAAGGAAGGATACCCTCTGGAGGTAAAGCTTTGGAAGAGAGAGGATCTCTTAAAAGAGATATTGCAATTGAAGTTAAGGGTTTAAGTTATATCTATAGCCGCGGGCTTCCCTATGAAAAAGAAGCCTTAACTTCTGTAAGTATTAAGATTTTTAAAGGGGAGGCTGTGGGAATAGTTGGACACACAGGAAGTGGAAAATCCACACTTATTCAGCATTTTAATGGTCTTATCTTACCACAGGTTGGAAGTGTAAAAGTCTTTGGAGAAGAGATTAAAAACGATAAGAAGTTTTTAAAAGAGTTAAGGAGAAAGGTGGGTCTTGTTTTTCAATTTCCAGAATCACAGCTCTTTGCAGAAACTGTTTACGATGATATTGCTTTTGGTCCAAGGAATCTAAAACTCTCAGAGGAGGAAGTGAAGGAAAGGGTTATGTGGGCTATTGATGAGGTTGGTTTAACCAGTGAGTATCTTGAAAGGTCTCCATTCTCTCTTTCAGGTGGTGAGAAGAGAAGGGTGGCAATAGCGGGGGTTCTTTCAATGAAGCCTGAAATCCTTGTTCTTGATGAGCCAACGGCAGGTCTTGATCCTCAGGGAAGAGAAGAGATACTCTCTGTTGTTAAGAAGCTTAAGAGCGAGAAGGATGTAACAGTTATATTTGTTTCCCATTCCATGGAAGACATTTTGTCCCTTGTTGATAGAATCTTCGTTCTCAAGGAAGGAAGGATAGTTGTGGAGGGAGAAATTGAGGAAGTTTTTAAAAACAAGGAAATTGTTGAACTTTTTGATTTATCAGTGCCAGATATATTCCTTCTCGGTGAAGAATTAAAGGAAAAGGGATTTAAGATAGACGAGCCTTTTAGAGACCCCTTAATTGCAAAGAAGGAGATAGTGAAAAACATATGATTTCTAAAGACACTCTTATAATTGGTCAGTATTTTCCAGGTGAAGGATTTGTTTACTCCCGTGATCCAAGGGGAAAGATGGTTTCATTCCTCATGATGATGATCTTCCTTTTCTTTACAAAGACCCTTTATGGATTTATTCCTGTTTTTATTTTGCTTTTGATACTTTTTGTTCTTTCTAAAATTCCCATAAAGCATGTTTTAAAGGGACTGAAACCAATACTTATTCTCCTTGTCTTTACCATATTCTTCCACTTCTTCTTTACAGAGGGACATGTGATATTTAAATTCTATTTCCTGAAACTCACAAGAGAGGGTATTATGAGGGGAAGTTTTATAGGTATAAGACTCATCCTTCTTATACTTATCTCTTCAATCCTTACATTCACCACAACTCCCCTTGAACTTACAAGGGGTCTTGAATTTCTTCTTCTGCCCCTTGAAAAGATTAGTTTCCCCTCTGGTGAGCTTGTTATTATGATAACCATTGCTTTAAGATTTATTCCAGTGCTTATGGAAGAGGCAGAAAGAATTATAAAGGCTCAAACCAGCAGGGGTGCTAACTTTGACGAAGGAAACATATTTAAGAGAGCTAAAAGTCTTATTCCCATTCTCGTTCCTCTCTTTGTCTCTGCCTTCAAAAGAGCAGAGGATCTTGCAGTGGCTATGGAAATAAGATGTTTCCAGCCAGGGAAGAAAAGGACTTACATGAGGAAACTAAATTGGAGATTTTCTGATACAATCTTCCTTTTAATTTCAATTTTTGTAAGCATCTCCCCAATCATATTTGGAATTTAACCTTCTTCACTTAAAAAATGCAACGCCAGGTGCCGGGCACTATACGTTGCAAATTTTTAACCTTCTTTCTGGGCAAGGAGGGCGGAGAGAAAGATAAAAAGCATACCCACATAATTTATAATTCCATACACAACACCTAAAAAGAAGAATTCAAAGAGTGCAGCAAAAACAGGTTCTGTGGCATAGATGAAGTTTGCCTTTATGGTGTTTTCTCTTGTCTGGAAGGTTAGCTGTATGTAGAAAGGAACAATGGTTGCAAAAAGAGAAGTTATTATTGCTCCCTTTAGAGAAACAGTTGGTATGGGAGTTGTCTTAACTCCTGTGGTTATTATGAACAATCCAGACAGGATAAGAACCACCCATACCTCCACAAATAGAAGTCCAAAGTTTTCCTCTTTTATGGATAAAAGACCAACAAAGACAATATGAAAAGCCCAGCTTACAGCACAAAGAATTGTAAGAATATCTCCAGTGTTAATTGTATCTATTGAGAGCCCAAACATAAGATATATTCCTGCCGAAGCTAAAATGACAGCAAGCAGTGTTCTAAACTTTATCTTTGTTTTGAGTATAAAGAAAGATATAAATGGAGTGAACAGTACTCCAAGAGATGTTAAAAATGCACTCTTTGTTGGAGTTGTATATTTTAAACCAACAGTTTGAAAAAAGTATCCAAAGAATAAAGAAATGCCAAGTATTATCCCCTTTACAAATATCTCATTTTTAATTTTTCTCTTTGTTAAAGCCATAAATACCGTGAGAACAAGGAATGTTATACTGAACCTTAAAAATAAAAATGATACCGGGTGATAGGTCTTAACACCCTGCTTAACGACGACAAAAGTAACTCCCCAGAGGATCGTAGCAATTATTAAGGAGAGAGTATCCTTTCTCATGAAAAGTATTATACCATTAGAAAGGGTTTAGTGCTTTTTATTTACAAAATGATTAGCCTCTTCCTCTCTTTTAAGTCCCTTTATGTAGCTTGCTATTACCTCAAAGAATCTCTTGTGGAAAAGTACAAAGTTTATTACAATCCATATCCAGGAAGCAGTTGAAAGAGATTTGTATTCAAAGAAAGATATAACAAAAGGAGCAAAAACAACAGGAACGGCAAATGTCATGGTTGTGGTTTTTGAGGGGAAGATTGTAATAAAGGAAAAAGAAACAAAGTTATAAAGAACAAATAAAGTTAAGGCTATTCTTCCAGAGAGATAGAAGTAAAGTAAAGTTGACCAGACAAAGACCATGTCAAAAAGAAAATCATACTTTCCAAGTTTTCCAAATTTCCCTGTAACTCTTGCTATATAACCATCAAGAATGTCTGTTTCCCATGCAAATAGCACTGTATAGAAAAATATGGGGAAGGTATCTCCTGGAATTAAGCCAAGATAAACGATAAAGCCAGAAGAAGCAAATCTTAAAAATGTCAAAATATCAGAGAACACATTTTCCTCCGCATGTTTATTATATAATAAAAAGGAGTCAGATTAAAATTTCCTTTAAGGAGGAAAATCAAATAATTCTTTAATCTCATTAAATTAAGTTATAATTAATTAAAGACCTTGTTTAAAAGGAGGAAAGATGATTAGAGTTAGATTTCCGCCCTCACCCACTGGATACATGCACATAGGGAATGTAAGAACAGCTCTTTTTAACTACTTATTTGCAAAAAGTAAGGGAGGAAAACTCATATTAAGAATTGAAGATACAGATAAACTCCGTTCAAAAAAGGAGTATGAAAAAGATATACTTGAGGGACTTAAGTGGCTTGGTATAGAGTGGGATGAGGGTCCTGATATAGGTGGACCCTATGGGCCATACAGACAGAGTGAAAGACTTGATATTTATAAAAAATACATTGATAAGCTTCTTAAAGAGGATAAGGCATATTACTGCTTCTGCACTCCAGAGGAATTACAAAGAGACAGAGAGGAGGCAATAAAGAGAGGAGAGATGCCAAAATACTCCCGTAGATGTAGAAATCTTACAGAGGAAGAAAGAAGAAAGAAATTTGAAGAGGGAAGAATCCCTGTTGTAAGGTTTAAAACACCACTCTCTGGAGAGGTTAAAGTCTATGATAGATTGAGGGGAGAACTCACCTTTCCCATGGAGAACCTTGACGATTTTGTGATTCTTAGGTCTGATGGAATTCCGACATACAACTTTGCAGTTGTGATTGACGATGCTTTGATGAAAATAACACATGTTATGAGAGGAGAGGACCATCTTCATGGAAACACACCAAGGCAGGTTCTTCTCTATGAAGCTCTTGGCTTTCCTGTTCCTGAATTTATCCATCTTCCCATGATTCTTGGTGAAGATCACACAAAGCTCTCAAAGAGACACGGAAGTGTATCCTTAAGAGACTATAGATTTGATGGTTTTCTCCCGGAGGCTCTAATAAACTACATGGCGCTTCTTGGCTGGTCTCCAAAGTCAAAGGAGAAGGAATTTTTCACAATGGAGGAACTTATTAAAGAGTTTGACGTAGATAACCTTTCAAGGAGCAATGCAATATTTTCATTATCAAAACTAAAGTGGATGAATCACAAATACACGGAGACACTTCCCTTGGAAGTTATTTTTGAGAGGGTAAAACCCTTCGTAAAAAAAGAGTTTCCCTCCCTATCCGATAATTGGATAAAAGAGGCAACAAGGCTTCTTAGAGAACACATGACACTTCTTAAGGATTTAAATCTCATAATCAAGGATATATTTTCCCCGCCACCTCTCTTAGAAGACGATAAAGAATACTTGAAGGAATTTATTCCTTTGCTTGAGGGGTTCATGAAGAACCTTTCATCACTTTCAGAGTGGAATGAAAATGAAATTCTATCACTTATAAGAAAAACAGGAAAGGAGCTTGGTTTTAAGGGAAAGAGACTCTACTTTCCATTGAGGGTGGCAATAACACATAAGAGAGAAGGACCAGAGATATACATCTATATATATCTTCTTGGAAAAGAAGAGAGTGTTAAGAGGCTCTCAGAGGCAATTTTGGAGGTAAGGGAAGCCTGACAGTGGGAGGTAATAATGATTAGAGTATACAACACACTGACGAGAAAAAAAGAGGAACTTGTTCCAAGAGAGAAAGGAAAGATTTATATGTATGTTTGTGGTCTCACCCCTGATAACTATCCTCACCTTGGACACGCAAGGGCTTTTGTTGTATTTGACACCATAAAAAGGTATCTAAAATTTAAAAGATTTGAAGTTAAATATGTTCAAAACTATACAGATATAGACGATAAGATTATAAAAAGGGCAAACGAGTGGGGGATTTCACCAAAGGAGATTGCAGAAACCTTTATCTTGATGTATGAAAAATATCTTGATCTATTCAATGTTGATAAAGAGGGGAACATATATCCAAGGGTTACAGAGAATATAGATGGCATTATAAAGATGGTAAAGGAACTTGAGGATAAAGGTTTTGCCTATGAAACAGACACAGGGGTTTACTTTTCAGTAAAAAAATTTCCTGAATATGGAAAACTTTCAAGAAGGAAAATAGAGGACTTAATAAAGGGAGCAAGAATTCCTGTAGATGAAACAAAGAAAGACCCCCTTGATTTTGCTCTATGGAAAAAACAGAAACCGGGAGAGCCTGCGTGGAATTCTCCATGGGGAAAGGGAAGACCGGGATGGCATATTGAATGCTCTGTTATGTCCATGAAGTACCTTGGTTTTGGATACGATATTCATGGTGGTGGAATTGACCTCATTTTCCCTCATCATGAAAACGAGATAGCTCAATCTGAGGCATGGGCAGGAGATAAACCCTATGTAAGATACTGGCTTCACAACGGCCTTATAACTGTAAATAAGGAGAAGATGAGCAAATCTCTTGGAAACTTCTTTACCATTGAGGAACTATTAAAGAAGTATCAGCCAGAGGTTTTAAGATTGTTTCTTCTTTCAGGTGACTATCACTCTCCCATAGACTTTTCCTTTGAGAAACTGAATGAGATAAAAAAATCCTATGAAAGAATTAAGGAGTTTTACAACTTCCTCAAGATGATGAAGGAGAAATTCCCTGAGGATGATGAAAAGATAAGGAAAATCTCTGATGATGCAATGAAAGAGTTTACATCCTTCATGGATGATGATTTTAATACTCAGGGTGGTCTTGGAGTTTTATTTAAATTTATAAATAAGATTAAAGGGGAAGGAGGGGAGGGAAGTTTTAGTTATGCACTAAAGGTATTTGAGGATATGTTAAACATACTTGGAATAAAAATTTCCTTTAAAGAGATTAAGAATTTAAAGGAGGAACTAATAAAGATTCTTTCTGACTTTAATCTTGTTGAAAAAGGGGATGAGGAGAAGGAAGAGGAGGAATTAATAAAGAAGATAATAGATGAGAGAAAGAAGATGAGGGAGAATAAAGAGTATGAGAAGGCAGATAAAATAAGAGAAAGGCTCAAGGAGCTTGGATACGAGGTGAGGGATGGAAAGAGGGAAACCATCTACTTCAGAAGAGAATAATATAGTTTATGGAAGAAATCCTGTAATTGAAGCAGTTAAATCCGGAAAGGTACTCAAGGTCATAATAAAGTTTGGGGTTAAGGGAAAGGAGATAAGAGAGCTTGAGAATCTACTGAAAGAGAAGAAAGTACCATTTACATTTAAGGATAAAAACTTTTTTAAAGATTATCCAAAGTCTCAGGGTGTTATTGCATATGTATCCCCTGTAAGGATAAGGGATATAAGAGAGATAAAGGCGGGAAAGAGTGACATATATGTTCTTGTATCAAACATAGAGGATCCGGAAAATTTTGGCGCAATAATAAGAAGCTCTGAGTGTTTTGGAGTAAAGGGAATTATTTTTCCAAAGAGAAGAGGAGTTACCATAACGCCATCTGTAATTAAGGCATCAGCAGGAAGTATATTCCACATTCCAATCTATGAGATAGGAAGCGTTCTTTCAGGGATTGAAACACTGAAAGAGAAAGGATTATGGATAGTTACCCTTGATATGAAAGGAAAACAAATTCTTGGAAAGGTGGATATTCCCTTCCCTGTGGTTCTTGTAGTTGGAGGAGAGGGAAAAGGGGCAGGTAAAAAGGTTATTGAAAAAAGTGATATGGTTCTAAAGATTCCCATGTATGGAAAGGTAAACTCCCT
>CAZNRO010000015.1:0-21609 GCA_964575745.1 uncultured Caldisericota bacterium
GGAACAACCGTTCCATTTGGAAATTCTACCCATATCTTTCCACCAGTGGATACTCCTCCGAGAGTACCGGTCTTGAAGGTTATCTCCCATCTTGCAACTTTACCAACTGTAGGTGGATCGACTGAAGCAAGCACATCTTTTATCTGAGATTCTTTTATTATGTCAAATGGTGCAGTATCCACTGGTTGATTATCCTGGGAAGTATATATAGTTAGTTTATATTTACCTGCCTTTGCTGGATTAACAATGCCAGCGTCTTTACTTATTATAACCTCAACATTGGCACCACTTGAGAAATCTCTTGGAGTGACAAAACTTATCGTTCTCGTGCCTGAATTTACATCTGGATCATCCAAGAGAGGACTCCCTCCAACGGTGATAAGGGATGCTCCAATGGATGGAGGAATATCAAAACCTGATGGGAAGACAAGTGTTATCGTATGGGCATTTTTGACAAGAGGATTGCTTATCTTAAACGAGATCGTTATATTTGAACTTGAATTTGCTCTTGGAGGATCAAGGGTTACTCTTCCATTCATAACTCCAGTTCTTGCGGTTATATTATATTGAGCAGATAACTTCTTTACAGGATCGTTTGTTGTCCACACCTCTACCTGATAGTTGGAGCCTGTTGTGGTTGGATTCTTTATCTTTGCAGTTGGAAGGAATTTAACGCTCACTTCTGAACTATCTCCTATGTCAACAGGAGTTATTATTGTAACTTCTCTCTTATTTGTATCAATTGCTGGTGGTGATGTTGGGTTAATGGTATTAACTGTAATAGCTGAGGCATCAATAACGCCTGGAACCTCTGTTCCTGATGGGAATTTGATAATTATCTGGTCAGAACCCATAAGTAGATGTCCCACAGGGGAAGTCTTAAACGTTATTGTATATTCACCAATGGCTCCAGCAGATGTGGGAGAGAGAGAAACTTTTACATCAGATACAGAAGTTTGGGTAATTGTAACTTTTGGTGGGTTCTCAATGGATGCAAAGCTACCTTCAGATCCACGAGTTTTTACATCAAACACATAATCACCAGTTGTGCTTGGGCACGAAACATTATTATACTTTATAGTAATCTGCCTATCCTTTGGCATTATGTTAATTGGAATATTTATGGTGTATCCTGAAATTGTCCATGTTCCAATGGTTACACCTGTTCCAGATGTAACAGAGACATAACCCTCACCACCAGGAGATGTCTTCTGTGGTTCAGAAAACTGTGTTGGTATTATAATCTGAACTTCTCCTCCATTCATACTTGCCTTTGATTTAAATATCAAAGTGAAATCTTTTCCAATCTCTCTCACAAAGGCAGTATCTGGAGTTATAGTGCATTCACCACTTCCATCCACTGATATCCTTATATCCTGAGTTCCTGTCCTTAATCCTGTAGCTGAGGCGGTGAGAGTGTGAACGCCGGGTGATGTATCTTTGTAATAGAAGGTAACCTGATTTTCACCGGAATGGATTGTTACTGTATAAGAATTTGAGGTACTCCATGTAGATTTATCCTTTGAAAATCTTCCTGTTGGAGAATTAGAAGTGAGAGTTACTACAGTATCTGTTGCCATACTTACAGGATTTCCATCCTGATCCTGCACCTGTACAGTTATTTCTGAAGAAGAAGTATCAATAGGCACAATTTGCTCTTCAGTAATAAACACAAGCTTGTTTCCTTCCTTTACCTCAAATGGATTGGATGTTCCTGAGATTGTTGCTCCATAAACCGTTACTGTGGCAGTTAAAGTTACACTTGTAGCTCTTTCAAATATCTTTATATCAGTAGAACCACTTCCATTTGTAATTGTAAGGCTTGTTTTGTCAATTTTATCGTTACCCAAAGAGCAGGAAAGGGAGACTGTTCCGCTCCATGAGGCAAGAGAACCTGATGGAGTTTTTGCTTTTACTGTGATGCTAAATGGAGTATCAACATACTGAGGAGATGGAACGGCGGGTTCAAATACAAGCTGAGAGAAAGGCATCACTGTGAATGGATCTGAAACTCCCACCTTTCCAGAATACATGGCTGTGATTCTAACATTCTGACCTTCACCATTTATCTTTACATTTCCATTCCACATGCCAGATGTAAATGTAACTGTAGCGGGTGTAATTGTACCTGCGCTTGAAGAAAGATTTACAGTTCCATTAAATCCTGTTACCATATCACCGTTTACATCCACAGCTGTTATCGTTATAAAGAAGTTTTCATTTCTATACTGCGGGGAGGATATGGATGAAAATACGAAACTATTTACTCCTCCAGTTACCTGGAATGTATTTGAAACACCTGTTGCTCCAGATATTGGATCATAAACTGTAAGTGTTACTGCTGGATTTGGAAGATATAAAGTTACATTTCCGCTCCAGTCTCCATTAAGGAACACAATGGTTGAAGGAGAAACTGTGCCTGAACCTGTAGATGCAGAGAGATTTACAGCTGAGTTAAAGTTTATAACCTTTGATCCATAAACATCCACAGCTGTTATGTGAACAGGGAAAGACTGCTCCGCAATTTGAGGAGATGGGATTGGATCAAAGATAAAGAAAGCTGGCTGACTTTCGGATAAACTAAACCAGTTAGAATAACCTACATGACCAGCTCCATCGCTTGCTCTTAATCTAATATTTGGATTTGGAGGAGTTACTATGACATTGCCCTCCCATACACCATTTGTTGGTGTTACATTGTTTGGGGTTATTGTCATAACGGTTCCATCCTGAGCTTCAGCTGCAAGATTTATGGGTGTGGTATTGTTTGTAAGTGTGTTCCCGACCATATCTTTGGCATAAACTCTTATTGAAAAGGTAGTGCCTGCCATTTGTGGTCCTATTAAATCAAAATCATAATGGTCAAGATCTCCATAAACAGGGAAAGAGTTTGATGTCCCTGTAATCCCTAAGGTTGAATCAGTGACTGTAAGGGTTACATTTGTTCCTGGATAATTTATGATTACACTCTCTTGATGTCCTCCATTACTGGGGGTAGCATCGTTAAAGTCTAAGGTTGTGGGTGTGACAGAACCTACACCAAGGGAACATGTTAAATCAACAGTTCCTGTATAAGGTGTAGCTCCTGCAACATCATCCATTGGGTTACCCCACTGATCTTCAGCCCAGACTGTTATATTAAATGCCACACCCTGAAGCTGGGGTGAGGAAATCGTCTCAAATCTAAAGTGATGTAACTCATTATGTCTTACTGTAAAAGTACCAGTATAGCCTACTTCAACCCCATCATGATTTTCAGCCTTTATCATGAATCCACCACCATACCCATGGTTGGATCGATACACTGTAACATTCACTGACTTCATGGTTTCATTGTTAAATGAAACTGATGAGGGCGATATAAGTGGATCTGGGGGAGGTAAAATTACATTTCCAACAGAGTCTGTAAGAATTAAATCAACAGTACCTGTAAACCTCACTGGATTATCATATGTATCTTCAGGATAAATCTCAAGGACAAAGCTTTCCCCTGCTATCTTCGTTGTTGTGAAAGGAAAACTTAGAATAAAGTGATCAAGAGGAGCTGGATCTACTGTTAACTCAGAGGAATCACCTGAACGTGGTGTGGTATCGTCCTCAACATGAATTGCCACAGTCTCAGCTTTGTACAATATTACTGCTATAGTATCTGATACACCATTGGTGAAGTTTACAGTTGATTGGTACGGAGCAGTATTATCCCCATCAAATGAAGGATTTGTACCATCAGGCGCAACACCTGGACCAGTAAATGTCAAAGTATGATTGCCTGTATAAGTGGAGACAACATTGAAGTATTGATCGCAAGCTCTAACTGTTATATTAAAGGAAGTCCCCGCTGTTTGAGTATCTGGCGTACCTGTGTTTCCATTTCCAGACTCAAATGTCTCACCAGGAAGTGTTATAACCATTTGCGAAAGAGGCCCTGGATCCACCGTTATTGAATCACTTGCAGGAGTTAAACCCGATGCTGAAGCAGTTATAGACCAGGTACCTGCAGATTCATCGTAATAATAGAAACTGGCAGTACTACTTCCATCAGGGATTGTTACAGATGTTATAGAATCACCACCTATAGATAGAGCAAATTTTCCTTTACCATATGGAGAACTGGTAGAAAGATCCACAGTAAGATCTCCTGAGGTTACAGGATTATCGGATGCATCTTTTCTTTTAACGGTTATTGGCCCAACCCAATCACCAGCATTCATTGGAGAGTAATCACTCGGTGCATTTCCAGCTACAAAAACGAGCTTCGTTGCAACATGCTCTGCTATGGTTACGGCTGGAGAGGAAGAGATCGTGTAAAGTGTTCCAGAAGATGAAGATCTTGATTTTGTGGTAAATGTATATGTTCCAGCAGATGAAGGTGCTGTAACATTTTGGTAATCTATGACAATAGTGTCATTAATGAGCATGGAAAAAAGTCTTATTTTAATATCAGAACCACTTATAACAGGTTTTTGGGCAGGAGCAAGGAAAATCTCATCAAATCTTATATATCCAGTAGATGTTCCAAAGAAGTCATTATTATATTTGAACCCATAAGATAAAACTGCATCTCTTGTAGTTCCAGCACCTGTAAAAGATAATCTTATAAAATACCATACATTGGCTGAAAGAGCCGGAAGATCTATAGTTTCTGATGGACTTGAAAGATTGGCATTTTCAGATAATAGAAATTGTATATCTCCTGAAGAGGTATTTTTAGATGTGTGAATCCAAAAACCTATAGCTGTGTAAGCACTCCAATCTCTGGACGAGAAGTAATTAAAATACACATATTCACCACCTGAGGCTGCATCGTCAATAGTTATTCTCATTGAATATCCCTCTTTTTTCACAGAAGAATCAGAAGAGATTGTAAGATCTGAATCTGAAGGATACCATCCAGAAATAGAATTTAAGTTATCAAGAAGATCACCTGCGACACCGCTGGAACCAGCGTTAATAGTTACATATCCATCTCCTGCTGGATTACTATTCTGTGGAGCACTGAAAGCAGAAGGTATTGTAATTGATATTTCTCCGCTATCCATATTCTCGCTGGCAGTAAAAGTAAAAGTAAAATTATTTCCCGTAGATCCTGCTACAACTGAAGTAGGAGTAACTGTACATGTACCAGAACCATATAAATTTAATGCAAATGTGGCAGGAAACCCCATAGAAATTATTAACCCCAGGATTACAGCCAGACCGATTTTAAATTTCTTCATAAAAAGACCTCCTTATCCTTTTATTTATATATAAATCTCTCTAATTAAATTCATCAAGGAGCAGGATAAGTAATTATAATCTCTCTTGTAAACGGATCCCAATCAACCTTTGCACCGAATGTCTCCATTATAAATCTTATAGGAACAAAAGTTCTACCATTGATAATCACTGGAGCAACATCAAGAGTTACAGGGAAACCATCAATGTATGCAATTTTACTTCCAATTCTTAAATCTATCCTCTTCATATTAAATATTATAGAAACTCTCTCATCTCCGTAAGACACATATCTATATTCAACAGTAGCACCAAAAGCCTCTGCAATAACCCTTAGAGGCACCATTGCTCTACCAGATTCTTTGTCAATCCATGGTGCTGCTTCTATTTCGTGCGGTCTATCATTAACATATACAGTTCTTGACCCGATTTTTATCTTAACAATGGTTCTCTTTATATATTTTATTGGAAGATATATATCAGTGGAATTTCCTGCTTTGTCTGTAGCTGTAATATGAATTGAATTGTTACCTTCCATAAGGGTTACTGTGTATAAGAATGTGCCGTCAGGATTTACATTTACAGGTTGTCCGTTTATGGTAAGAATTGCGCCAAGTTCAACTTCACCCTTTATAGTTATAGTAGGCTCATAAACCTCCATCCACTTCTTGAGCTCTGGATCAAGTTTTAGATATGGAGGAGCAGTATCAAGTGTAATCTTAATTGTGACTTCACCTGTGTTTCCTGCAGAGTCAATAGCTTGAACTTTGAGAGTGTTGAGACCTTGAGATAGCTTTACTTTAAGTGTAAATTGTCCTCTTGAATTGGATGTTGTTCTGGAACCAGAGCATGCAACGAGAATTCCTGGCTCTGTAATTCCTGAAATTATAAGATTCTCCTTGTTTGTATACTCTTTCTGCGGTTCAAGAATTGTTATCTTTGGAGACGTGGAATCCACCTTGAAGGATTTGATTCTTACAGGCTCAGCATTGTCAATACCTTTACTCTTTGAGTAGTAGTGAAGTATGTGTTCTCCCTCTGGAGCGGTTATCTCTCCTATATACAAACTTGGTGTCTCATCATCCCACCAGTAATATGTCTCAACTTCGCCTTCACCTCTTGCCTCAAATGTAATTCTTGGTTTTGTTACATACCAACCATTAATCCCATCAGGAGCAGGTGGATTAACATGTATAACCGTTACAGGAGTCGAAACAACCTCGTATGGTGCAGATGGAACCTCTGTTAGATCCTTTGATGTATAGAGATAAAGTATATATTTATCAGGTATCTCTGGATTCTTTATTCCTGCACTCTTACTTATGGATATATATGCATCGCCTTTTGGAAGAGGTGCAGACAGTGTTATCACAAGCAACCTTCCAATTACCTGAGGTTCATGATAAATTGGAAAACCAGAGATTTCGACAGCTGCTGGCTGAATCACCGATGGAAGGTATGTTCCATTGGGGAATTTAATGTAAATTCTATCTCCTTCCAATAGGTTCATGGAAATTCTAAAGTTTATTGTATATTCTGCCTCTTTTCCTGCACTCTGCGGTTTAATCTGAACCTCCACATCCTGTATTGGCGGTGGAGGTGAAAGAGTGAAGGAAAATGATGCAGGAGTTGTTTCCTTCAAGGTTGTAACTTCTATAGAGTAAGTTCCGGCACTTGATGGATTAACAATTCCGGCATTGGCTGATATTTCAATCTTTGCCGTCGTTTCAGCAGGTATAGGAACTGGTGTTTTAATCGTTATTGTGCTGGAGGACTGATTAACTATAGGAGAAGTGGTAAGTTCTGCATCATTTATCTTTATCATGCTTGATGGAATATTTGCCGGTATCTCTGTACCTGTTGGGAACTTAACATTTATATCATCAGACACATCAAGAGCTCCTCTTGTTCCAACTCTAATAACAAGGGTAAAAGAAGCATTCACTCCAGCAGATAGTGGTTCTACTGAAAGTGAGAGTATCTCAAGATTAAATCCTCTCTCGACAGTAAACTGAGGTTGAGTGGCAATGGGGGCAAAGGTTCCTCCTGCTCCCATAGTCATAAATGAGAATGTATACACATTTGGAACATTAGGAACAGGTACATTTTGATATTTTATTGTAATTCTCTTTCCACTTGGCATAGTTTGAATATTTATAATAAGGGAATTAGCACTCACATTTGTAGTACCAAGAGAGACTCCATTCTCAGGGATTACTGAGACAAATCCATTTCCCTGTGGCTGGGTTATTTGAGGATTAGGGAATCCAATAGGCACCGTTAGTTTTACGGCACCACCAGAAAGATTGTATGTGGCTGTAAATGTGAATGTTATATTTACATTGTCTCCTGTGAGAGCAGAATCTGGAGTCATTGTAACACTACCAGATCCATTGGCATTTGTTCCTGTAACTGTTATTCTCTGTGTGGCAGATTCATAACTCTCTGCAGAAACTGTTATATCCCATGCACCTGGTGTTGAATCTCTATAATAGAATGCGGCTTCACTGGAACCTGAGGAGAAAGTTAAAGTGCTTACGCCCCATGTAGTTCCATCTATGGAAAACTCACCCGTCGAAGATGTTGTCGTTAGATTAATTGTTATATCCTCTGAAGCAACCAATGGATTTCCATCAGGACTCTGAATACCAATAATTATTGGCTGAGACTTCTCTTCAAGATTAATAACCTGTGGTGAGGATTTAAACACAAGTTTATCACCAGCTACATTAAAGGCATTGGATGTGCCTGTTTTTCCGGTTACAGGATCCGTAACTGTTATGGTAACATTCTCTCCCGGTTTTGTAATAGTAATCTCTCCTGTAAAACTTCCGTTTACAAATGGACCAAGTGATACAGGAAGTATTGAACCAATCCCGAGAGAGCATGTAATATCCACAGTTCCTGTAAAGGAAGTAAAGGTTGCTCCATCCTCATCCTGTGCTGTAATTGTTATCTCAAAAGGAACTCCCTTGGATTGATTTCCTATAGTTGATATCAAGAAATGATCAAGTCCTTTTGCCACAGAGAAGGTGTTGGAAAGTGATTCCACTGACGGCGTAGCAAGAGTGACCTTAAGTTGAACATCAGTTCCTGCTTCACCAAGTTTCACATCACCTGTCCATACACCAGATGTGAAAGTTATACTTGTGGGTTCTATAACCGTTGAATTAACAGCACTTAAACTTGCTCCTCCGTTAAAGTTGGTGCATACATTTCCGAACTCATCCTTTGCAGTTATAGTTACTGTGAAAGGAATATCAACAGTTTGCGGTCCAATGGTTGTAAATTCAAATGTATGAACTGGAGCTGGGAGTACAGTAAACAGGTTACTGTCTCCTGTATGTCCATTTTTCTCAGCAGTTATTTTCACATTATCTCCTGCACCGGTAAGCACAACTTCTCCAATCCATATGCCACCACTAAAGTAACCAGTAGTAGTCGGTGTAATTGTTCCAAGATTTACAGAAAGATTTACCTGATCAGAGAAGTTAGGTATCGTATATCCAAGAGAATCTTTTGCGTATATCTTTATTGTGAAGCCCTGGCCTGCCGTCTGAGGAGATGAAATTGTATCAAAGACAAAGTGATCAAGTGCCCCATAAACAGAGAAGGTATTACTCATTCCCATTTTATGGGTGGATGGATCCTCTGCAAAAATCTGAACAGAAGGATTTGGGGTATTAAGTGTTATCGTTCCCGTCCATCTTCCATCTGTAAATGCTGTTGTAGATGTAGGTGTTATTGTGCCTAATCCAGTAGATGCTGATAAGTTTGCAACTCCATTCCAGATAGTTATAAGAGATCCTGTAATGTCTCTCGCTGTGATTGTTATCTGGAATGGAATACCTGCAGTTTGATTCGGAATGGTTTCAAACTGGAAGTGGTGAAGTACATTAGATGCGCATGTGAATGGATCTGAGAGACTTGAAACAGAAAAAGCTGGTTTTTCAGCTTTTATTTTCATATTTGGAGACGGAGTATCAAGGATAACAGAAACAGTTATTTTACCAAGAGTAAATGTGGGTGTAGTGTATGTTGCTCCTCCATTTATATTTCCACTGCTTGCAGAAAGAATAGTATCGCATGTAGCCACACCCATAACCCCCCATGTATCATTATTATCATAGGCCGAGATTATATATCCATTTGAATCCTTTGCATAAATTGTTACATTAAAGGAGTTGTTTATCGTCTGCGGTCCAATGGGGTCAAAGTCAAAATGGTCAAGAACAGGAGAAGCTACCGAGAATGGTTCTGAAGTTCCTGAGACACCAGGATTTGACACATCATAAACTGTTATAGTATGGATTCCCGGAGTGTTCATGATTATGGCGCTTCCAAAGGTTTGCGTTCCATTGACTCCTGCCACAAAGGTATAATCTGCTGGAAGTACCGCCGCTCCATCTGTCGATGTGAAATGGATTGTCCCTGTATAGGTAGTTACAGTATTTCCCCACTGGTCAACCGCCGTAACTCTTAAAGCGTTCTCTGGATGCGCTCCTGGGTTAAACACACATCCTGCAGTTTGAGGACCAACAGGTCTATATTCTCCAGTTGCTGGATCTGGATCATTTGAGGTTACTTCAAAATGATGAAGTGGCCCTGGAATTACATTAAATGTATTTGAAAGACCGTACTTAGATGCAAAATCTGCTCTAAGCTGCACATTTGTGCCTGACTTGTATAAAGTAACATAACCCTGCCACACTCCATTCTGGAAGGTTACACTTGTAGGTTCAATAACATAATTTGTTGGAACTGTAGCAGATAAGCTTACTGTGGCAGAGAAACTTGGTATCACATTATCAAGATGATCCTTAGCATATATTTTTACAAAGAATTGTGTTCCTGCTGTTTGTGGAGATGCAACAGGATCAAAGGTGAAGTGATGCAAGCCTGCTGAAACAGAAAAGTGATTAGAATTACCACTTTTACCCTCAGCCGTTGCTGTGATAAATACATCAGGAGTTGGCGTATCAATGGTTACATCTCCTTCAAATACTCCGTTAGTCATAGTAACGGTGCCTGGAATGATATTCCCCACAGAAGAAGTTAAAGTAAGCGTTGTATCTAAGTCATATATAAGATTGTGATCCATATCATGAGCCTCGATCCTTATGTGGAATGGAACTCCAGATGCCTGCGGTCCAATGGATGAAAAGTGGAAATGATCAAGTGGACCTAAAACGGAGAAAGCATTTGAGGCTCCAGTCATTCCACTCCCTCCAGCATCAGTGGCTATAACCTGAACACTGGAGAAAGAGGCATTAACAGTTATATATCCACTCCACTTTCCATTTACAAACGGACCAACCGTTGATGGTGAAACTGGACCAGAAGGATTTAGGGTAAGATTCACATTTCCAAGGAAGTTTGTAACAATATTTTCGTTTCCATCCCTTGCTGTAATTTCTACATAAAAAGCCTGACCTACTTTTTGAGGAGATGGAATGTATGAGAATGAGAAGTGGTTGAGTGTTCCCTGAAGGGCAAATGTATTTGACTCACCTGTTGCACTTCCATAACTTGCAATTAATTTCACCGCAGTGGAAGGAGTATTCAATGTGACACTTCCTGTCCATACTCCATTTACAAAGACCACAGGGGAAGGATTTGTGGAAACTCCCATCGCTGGAGATGAGGATAGCGTTACCTGCTCATTAAATGATGTTACTGTCCTTCCAGAAGAATCCTTTGCATATATTGTTACAGTAAATGGAACGCCAGCAGTTTGAGGAGAAGGAACCACCGCAAATTCAAAATGATCCACTGCAGAAGTTGAAACTGCAAATATATTGGATTCTCCATATAAAGAATCGTAAGTGGTATTAGTAACAACATGGTCTGTATGTAATTCTGTTGCTCCGAAGCTTATAAGAGCTGTTCCTATATCAGAATCTCCAGATTGAACTACGGTTCCATATCTATAATTTCCAACATACGTTAATCTTTTATCCCCTACAGAAACAAGATTGTCTCCATCCACATCATCATATATGTATTCTCCATTATCATAAACCCCATTAGAAACAATATTTTCTGCATGTTTTTCAGTCGCTGCAAAGGATATAAGCGCTAAAGCATCCACAGCATCAGAATCTGAAGCGTTTACAAGGGTGTTAGTTCCATAATTTCTTACGGGGGTAAGTCGTGTATCACCTGCATCTACTGTAGCATTTGCTGAATTATATATATATTCGCCATAATAATAGTTTGCATAAAGTTTTACACCAGAATCTGCATTAGATAGAGTTATGTTTCCTGTCCATATGCCATTTGTTAAGTTAATAATATTGGGTGTAACTGTTCCTCCTGAAGTAGAAACAAAAAGTTTGACATTACCACTCCAGGAAGCAACAATCCTTCCTGAACCATCCACAGCCTTAACTGTTATCTGGAAAGGACTTCCAATACTCTGATCAGGTATTGAATCAAAAAGGAAGCTTGCAGGATCTGGATCTGAAACAGTAAAGGTATTGGATGTTCCATTTCCAACAGTTAGCCCAGGATCAGAAGCAGTAATTGTCATAGTGTTACTTGCTGTATCCAAAGTTATATTTCCAGACCAAACACCATTTGTGAATGGGCCTACAGTTGATGGAGTGACGGTTCCCGCGGACGATGTCAGATCTGCATTAAATCCTATACCACTGAAGGATTGATTTACATTCCCAAAACTATCAACAACTTTTATTGTTATTAAGAATGGATTTCCCCTTGTCTGAGGACCGATGGGATCAAATTGGAAACTACATGACGCTAGCGGTTCAGGTTGAACATTGAGAGTTAAACTTCCCTTAATTAGAGGATTTGAAGTGTCTTCAACATATATGGTTTGGGAGCCTGCTGTACAGAGAATTACTCCACCGAATGTATAAGTTCCTGAATCTCCCGGGGCAAAGGTGTAATCACCAGGTAAAACAACATTTGTATTTGAGTCTGTCGTTGTAAAATGAACAGTTCCAAGGTAGTTTGTTATAGTATTATTGTATTCGTCCACCGCTGTTACAGTGATATTGAATACAGTTCCTGCTGTAGGTGTTAGTGTTGACGCAGTAACATTAAAATGATGAAGGGTGGAAAAACCTACACTTATAGTAGCAGATGTAGAAGATATAGAACTATCAGAGACAGTTATCGTTTGGTTTCCTGCCGTCTTTAATGTAACTCCATTTACAAAGGTGTGAACACCATTATCAGCAGGAATAAATGTATAGGTTGATGGAGAGAAGACTGCTTGAGGGTCTGTGGATGTAAAGATAACTGTTTGATTATAATCTCCCACAGTATTATTATTTGAATCCTGCACTGTTACAGTAAATGTAACCGATTCACCGGCAAGTATGTTTGTAGAAGATAAATCTATCTTAAAGTGATTGGGAACTCCACCAGTCACCTGAATACCAGAAGATGTTCCAGTTATAGATGGATTCACCGAATCTGTAGCTGTTAGTGTAACCGTAACCCATGCAGGAAGGTTAGATGCATTAAATGTGTTGGAAATCGTTTTTACTCCAGCATCTCCTGCAGCGAAAGTGGTACTCCCTGTTAATAGTGTAATTCCGTAGGATGAGTTAACAGTAAAATTAACAGTCCCTGTGTATGTGGTATCAACAAGCCCACTTGCATCAAGAGCTTTTATGGTTATATTAAATGGAATTCCAATTTTCGCAGTAGATGGAACTATTACCTGGAAATGTGTGGCGGGACCACCATGCACCTTTGGTACCCATACAAATAAAAGGGATAAAATCACAATTGTAAGAAGGATTTCCCTTCCTTTTTTCATAATATAAACCTCCTTTTCATTTTCTAAATCCTCCTAACTTTCTTAACCTATTTTTACTCTTTATTTCACAAAAAATCAAGGATTTTACCCTCCTCTTGGATAAATTATAACAACTTTTCTCTCTTCTAAAAACCATTTTACATCTGATCCAAATGCTTCAGCAACGAATCTAATAGGAACAAATATTCTCCCTTCCTTTATTACTGGCTCTACATCCATTATATAAGGTTTACCATTCAGAGAAGCTACATTAGAATCTGGAGAAACCTTCATGACGATTTCCTTTTCGTTTGAGAAAGTTATGGTGGCAACTCTTATAACAGGATCCCATTCCACATCTGCCCCAAAACCTTCAGATATAAACCTTAGTGGCACCATTGTCCTGCCTTTATGTATAAATGGTGGATAATCAAGCATCTTTCTCATATCATTTACAAAAGCCTCTCTCTTTCCTATAAAGAGTTCTATCTTTACTTTAAGAATGAGTATAACAGCAACACTTTCTCGTGTAATGTTTCCTGCTTTATCCTTAACCACAAATTCTAAGGCATTCGTTCCACTTCTATTAAGCTCTATCTCTCCTACAAACCTTCCGTCTTCCCTCACTGTTATAGCTTTCCCATTTACTTTAAGCTCTATCCCTGGTTCTGTTTTACCTTTTACCTCAATAAATTTTGTATGAACTGTAATCCAGGGTGTTGGGTATTCAATCTCTATATCTGGGGGAATTGTGTCTCTTATAACTTTAACTCCCCTAAAAGTTCTATTCCCTGCAACATCAATCACAACAAAAGATATAGTGTTTGTCCCTTCATTGAGAGAAATGTTTGTCTTAAAGAAGCCACTTGAACCAATAGGGACTCTCTTGCCCTGAATAAGAAGGACAGAGAGAGGCTCTGAAATATTGCCTGTAATCTCTATACTCTCTGTATTCACATACATTCCTTCTTTTATATTCAAATTCATTATAACAGGTGGCGTAGCATCCAATTTAAAAACAAGGCTTTTTGGTAGTTCTTCACTTCCAAGTTGGTCTCTTGCAAAATAGTAAAGCACATGGATTCCCTCTGGAGGGGTAATTACGCCTGTATATTTATTCCATGCATTCTTATCCCAGCTATAGAAGATGTCTGGATTTTTATCATACTTTGATTTTGCCTTAAGCTCAATGATAGGCGTTGTTTTGTACCAGCCATTCATTCCATCTGGAGTTTCTGGTGAAACTGATATCTCTGTAGTAGGAGGAGGATAAATAAGAAAAGAAGGCATTAGCACTTCATTTGATTCTCTTGAAGTGTGTATCCATAAAGAATATTCTCCCTCTTCCCCTATCTTTATTCCTGCATCATTGAGTATAACAACTGTTACCTCTTCCTCTCTGGCTACAGGAATAGGTGTCTTAATCGTTAGTAAATTATTGCTAATAGAGACATTCGATGTAAGTGTGATACCTTTAACCTTCACATATTCTTTGGGAATATAGGATGGAAGATCCACTCCTTCAGAAAATCTAATGTAGATGTATTCACTCTCTCTCATCGAACCACCAGGACCTGTTTTAAACTTAATCTCAAAGGATAAATTTCTACCCACAGTAGGTGGCGTGACTTTCACAGAAACAGGAGTAATCTTTGATTCAGTAAGTGTATAAGGATTTGATAAAACCTCTGTAGGCTCTTTCTCTGTCCAGACTTTGAGTTTATAAGAATCAGGAATTCCCGGGTTTTTTATACCTGCCTCCCTTGAAATAATTATAGCAATTTCTTCCTCATCTCCAAAACTAATTGGGGTCTTTATGGTAAGTAATCTATCAGTTTTATCAATATCTGGAGATTTGTCTAATATTTCACCATTTATTGTTATCAGGTGCTTATCAATTGAATCTGGTAGTTTTGTGTAAGGAGGAAATTTAATGTAAATTCTATCTCCTTCCTCAAGAGCTCCATGCTCTCCTGTGATGAAGCTTATTCTGTATTCTGCCTCAACTTTTGTTACAGAGGGATCTACACTAACTAAAAGATTTTTAATCATAGATTCAACTATCTTATAGTAATAAGAAGTGACATAGGTGGGCTCCTTGCTTGTTGCAACGCTTAAATAGTATTTTCCAGACTCTGTAGGATTCTTTATGCCACACTGTTTAGTAAAAACTATCTCTACCTCTCCTTTTGGCCTGATACTCACAGGCATTTTTATTGTTATCTTTCTTCCTGAAGTTGAAACCTCGTAAGCATCAAATCCATTTATTTTCACATCCTCTTCGCTTATTAAATCTGGAACATAAGTATCAGATGGGAATTTCACACTGACAATATCAAAACGCTCTCTAAGGTTTCCAGATGGTCCTGTTTTGAAAGTGATAGTGTATTCAGCTGTTGCAGAAACTACATTTGGATTAACTTTAACCTTTGGTCTTGATATAACAGATGAGTATATTACATATGGATAGGAACTTACAACGGTTGGCTCTTTGGATGTAGAAACTCTTAATCTATATGTGCCTGAGCGAGTTGGATTCATAATTCCTGCTTCAATAGGAAAGGTCACCACTATATACGATCCTCCTGAAAACGTGTAAGGAACTGTAATTCTTACCGTTCTTCCATAAACGTAATGGGCAACTGCCGGATATCCATTGATTAAAACATCGTAATACCAGATTCCTGAAGGAACAAAAGTATCGTATGGAAATGTTATCTCTATCCAGTCAACACCACCAGTAAGTCCTCCGCCTGGACCAAGGGAAAATCTTATCTCGTACTCAGCTGGACTTCCAGCATAAGGAGGATTCACATATACCCTTGCAGGAGTAACATAACTCCTTACATAGACATCTGCTGAACCCCAGATGGTGTATGGTGGACCACTTGGAGGATAAAATGCTTTCAATTTAAAGTGTCCCCAGTCTGTTGCTCGAATTGTCACCTCATCTACATTATTGGCTGAGGTGGTAAAGACACCAGATCCTGTGGGTGGAGTATCAAGCTCAATTTCCCAGTTGAATTTATCACCCGTCCTTTTATTTCCAAACTGGTCAAAACTCTCTGCTATAAATGTTTTAGTCTCTCCCACTGACATATACCAGGGATGCGGGTTTATTGTGATATTTGATATAAGGTCAGGAATGATTAAAATGCTCCCACTCTTTGATTCACTGGCTGATACTGAATTGTAATCAACCCTCACTGTTCCTGTCATGCTCCCAGCGTGGATTGGGTTTTTTGCATTTGTTATATCAACAGTTACGCTTCCTGTCTCACCAGAATTCTGATCACTTGTGATATCAATAATGATAGTGTTTCCTAACTGAGATGAAGTGGAGATAGCAACACTTCCAAAAGAGGTTAAGTTTATTGTAGAAGATGTAAAATCAAATCCAGATGGAAACGTAATTGTTATTCTATCTCCACTTTGTAAAAGATTTCCACTGTCATCAAAGTTTATCGTAACTTGCCAATGGGCACTCGTATTTCCTGCAGTATCATCACCCTGTGTATCCTGCCCCCCAGGATTTACAGCATTAAATGTTACACCTGTTAAAGCTCCCTCTGCTCGCTTCACCCAAAAAAATGAAGCGGCTAACAAAATAACCAGTGTCAGTATTATAAGTTTCTTCATCTTTTTCACCTCCTAATTTTATAAACCAATCCTTCCAAATTTTAGATATAGAAGAAAATAAATTGTTTCTTTTGTTTCGAAATATTGTATAATGAAACCATGAGTGAAGAACTTGAAAAAAAGATTCTAAAGGGGTTTATTGCAGATAATTTTACAATATCCAGGGCTTTCTCTGAAGGATTCAACCCAGATTACTTTGAGAATTCCAAGACGAAGCTAATCCTCTCGGCAGTTCTTGATATATACGAAGGGAGAGCAGAGATTGGTGTTATAGACTTTGAAACTGTGAAAAGGCAACTGGAAAAGAAGGGTGTATTGGATAATGAAATACAGAAGACTCTCGACGAAATAGAAAAAATTGAACCACCACCCCTTGCAGTAATAATATCGTATATAGACATTTTAAAGATAAGGCATGGAGAAAGAAAACTTTTAGAAATTTCCCTTGACATGAAGGATTTTGTAGAAAGAAGAGGACCACATAAAGCTGAAGACATTGCACAATTTGCATCAGAAACTGCAGAGAAATTACACGATATAGCAAGAGAAAGGCTGATTAAAAAACTCGTTCCATCTGTAAAACACATGGATACAATAATAAAGGAACTGGAAGGTAAAAGGATATTTCACGGTTACAGTATTGAACCTTTCACTTCCCTTGATAAAACTCTGCTTGGATTAAGACCTGGATTCTACTACGCCCTTGCAGGCGCTCCAAGAAGAGGAAAGACAAATTTTTTACTCCACCTTGCACTAAATATTATAAAGAATGATAGAATTCCTGTGCTCTTTTACTCCTGGGAACAGACAGCAAGGATTCTTTCTTTGAGAATCCTCTCACAGGAAGCAATGATAAATCCTGTAACCATACTTTCTGGAGACTTAAATGAAGAGGATGTAGAAAAATTAAAAAAATCGTATGAAACTTTGCAAGATTTAACATCCTTTCTATACATAGTGGAGGGAACAAGAAACGATACGCTGGAGAAGATAGAAGCTCACACCTATAATATTATGCAATCCCATAGAACAGATAAAGTTGTTTTATTCCTTGATTATATTCAAAAGATTCCAACAGAAAATTTGAATCTAACTCTTGAAGAAAAGGTTGACGAAATTTCAGGAAAAATTGCAATGCTTTCCCTGAAATTGAATTGTCCGGTAGTTGCGGTATCGGCGCTTGATAAAGAAGGATGCAAACTTGACGAGGAGGGGACTGAGAGGCCAACCATGTTCCACTCAACTGGTGGTGGAGATATAGAATATGATTCAGATGTGGCTATGGTGCTTGTAAAGAATCATAAAGAAACAAAAGAGCTTATGGAAAAGTTTGATATCCTTGTAAAAAATAAAGAGCTTAAAGAGGAGGAAGTTCCAAAGGTTGACATAATTGATCTATACGTTGATAAAAACAGGGATGCTCCAGAGGGAGTTTCAAATATAATTCAGTATCTATTTTTTATAGAATCCAATAAGTTTATAGAAATCGGATACAAAGATTTAAGAGAAAAGTATACATACAGAAAGATTGGAAACATTATAGAAAACTTAAAGAAAATGGGGGTTATAAAACTAAAATCAAATCCAAAGAGGAAAGAAGGGGAAATAGGATTTTCAGGTTTTAACCCGGTATAAAATACCCAAAAGTAAATTTCAGAACTTATATCTTTATGAAAGGAGGTGGTAATGGAGATATACGAAATTTTAAAAGAATTCAAACCTCTCTTTGACTACGAAATAAAGAAATTTTCCTCTATGGGAATTCCTGAGGATGAGATAAAAAGTGAGATTAACAGCCTTGTTTTAAAGGTGAGCAGTTTAAATTTAGATGAGTTATCCACTGGAAAGTATTTAAAAACTTCCTTAGAGAACAACTTGAGAAGACTTATAAGAAAAAGAGGAGAGACTGTCTCTAAATTGGTAATCAGTAGATTAAAGGGAAAAATTAATAACTTGGATGTAATTCTTGAAGAGATTGGTTTAGATACATTAAATAATCTGGAGAAGTTTATATATATCCTCAGAAGGAGTGGCTTAAAGAGAAGAGAAATTGCAAAGATATTAAAGAGGAGTGAATCCTTTGTGAAGTATGTATTAAAGAATGTAAAGAGAAGGATGAGTGCACATTATTGATTCTTTTAAAGAAAAATAGTAATATTTTTTAAAAAAGAAGGAGGTTTTTATGAAGATAAAGATAATTAAGGATAAACCTTTTCTTAAGAAGAAACATTTAAACTGCAGGGAGTGTCCAACACCTTGTAAGTCTGCATGTAAAACCTCAATGACAGTTGGAAATCAGATCTGTGAAAGAGACGCAAAAGAGAGAGACTGGATTTTCTAAACCTCCTCTCTTTCATAAATTTGAAGTTTTAGGTCATTTTTTCCTTTTCTTTCCTATTTCGGGGACACTTGTTGAAATAGAAAAGGAGGATTTTTTACATTTATCAGAGGATAACTACCCAGAGGATGAACTCTTCAAAGAAGAGAGAGTAATATGGGAAAAGGGACCACCAAAATTTAAACCTCCAACCTCTCTAAAATCCATGTGTCTTCTCATATCTCAAACATGTAATATGAAGTGTTCTTATTGCTTTGTTGACGGGGGAACATACGGGGGTAAAGAAAGGCTGATGAGTGAAAAACTTGCAAAAGATGCTATTTTGTATCTACTTGATAATGCAAAAACAAGAAATGTGGAGGTAGATTTCTTTGGAGGAGAACCTCTATTAAACTGGAAGGTCGTAAAAGAAACTGTGATTTTTGGAAAAAGGGAGGCAGAGAAGAAAAACAAGAGAATAAGGTTTTCCCTTACAACAAATGGCGTTTTATTGAATGAGGATAAGATGGATTTCTTTGATGAGTATAAAGTCAGTTTAATCCTGTCCCTTGATGGTCCAAAGAGTATAAATGACATGTATAGAAAGATGAAGGATGGAAGAGGAAGTTTTGATTTTGTCTGGGATAAGATAAAAATGGTGAGGGATAGAAGAGAAGAGGGATACTATGTAAGGGGAACTTTTACGAGAAAAGATTTGAACATAGGTGAAATTTCCAGATTTTTCTGGGAAAATAAAATTCCATATCTCTCACTTGAACCCGCTATACTTCCAGAGCAAAATGAGATGGCAATAAGGAAGGAGGATCTTTCAAAAATCATTGATGAGTATGAGAAAATGGCAAAAGAGATATATGAAAGAAGAAAAAGGGGAGAGGATTACCATTTTTATCACTTCAATATAGACCTTGAAGGTGGACCATGCATAGGAAAGATGAGTTTTGGATGTGGCGCAGGAGTTGAATACATAGCTGTTGATACAAACGGAGATATGTATCCATGTCATTGGTTTTCAGAATTTCCTGAGATGAAAATGGGAAACATATATACCGGGATAGACGAAGAGAAAAGAAAAATTTTTATTGAAGCAAACATACTGGACAATAAAAAATGTAGAAGCTGCTGGGCAAAGTATCTTTGCGGCGGTGGATGTATCGCACATTCTTATTTAAGGTACAAAGATCTATTCAAACCTCCAGAAGAGTTCTGCACTCTTCAGAAGAGAAGAATAGAAATCGGTTTATTTTTAAATAGTATAAAATCTTAAACTACTTTCTTGGTCCGAATATTTTTGTCCCAACTCTAATTATATTTGCCCCTTCCTCTATGGCAATTTTGTAGGAATCAGACATTCCCATTGAAAGATACCTCATTTCAACATTCTCAATATTCTTTGTTTTTAAAGAATCAAAGAGTGTTTTTGTAAGTTTGAAAAAAGGTCTTATCTCTTCTATATTACTAACAAGTGGTCCCATAGTCATAAGTCCAGATACTTTTATATTTTTAAATTTTGAAACTTCTAAGATAAAATCTTCAACCTCTTCTGGAAAAACTCCAGCTTTCCTGGGTTCCTTTGCGCTATTAACTTCAATTAATACTGGCATAGTCTTTTCTATTTGAGCACACCTTTTATCAATTTCTTCTGCAATTTTTAAATCATCAAGGGTTTCTATAACATCAAAAATCTTAACTATCTTCTTTACCTTGTTTCTCTGAAGATGCCCTATAAAATGCCACTCAACACCTTTTCTAACAAGTGGATAGACTTTGAGTGTCTCTTGAAGATAATTTTCCCCTATTACCTTGATTCCTCCCTCAATTGCTGCATTTATTTCTTGAGCAGTCCTTGATTTACAGGCAGCAAGAAGAGTAACTCCCTGTGGAATCTCCGAAAGAATTCTTTTTACATTCTGAATAATTTTTTCTCTTTCCACAGAATAGATTTTACCATTTTATAAAAATTTAAAAAGGGCCCTGGCGACGACCTACTCTCCCGAGGGGTTTCCCTCCTCAGTACCATCGGCGCTGGCGGGCTTAACTTCCGGGTTCGGAATGGAGCCGGGTGTTTCCCCGCCGCTATGATCACCAGAGCCCTTATCTATTTAATCACCCTGAAAATCAGAGACTTGATACTAACCTCTCGACTTGAGCCTAAGTCAAGTCCTCGGCCTATTAGTACCCATCAGCTAAGTGGGTCGCCCCACTTACACCTTGGGCCTATCAACCTGGTAGTCTCCCAGGGGCCTTACTCCTCCGAAAGGAGGATGGGAGATCTTATCTTGGAGTAGGCTTCACGCTTAGATGCTTTCAGCGTTTATCCCGTAGGGACATAGCTACCCGGCGCCTGCTCCTGGCGGAACAGCCGGTACACCAGAGGTCCCCTCACCCCGGTCCTCTCGTACTAGGGGTGAACCTCCTCAAATCTCCAGCGCCTGCAGCGGATTAGGTCCGAACTGTCTCACGACGTTCTGAACCCAGCTCGCGTACCGCTTTAATGGGCGAACAGCCCAACCCTTGGGACCTTCTCCAGCCCCAGGATGCGATGAGCCGACATCGAGGTGCCAAACCTCCCCGTCGATGTGGACTCTTGGGGGAGATAAGCCTGTTATCCCCGGAGTACCTTTTATCCGTTGAGCGACGGCCCTTCCAC
>CAZNRO010000016.1:0-19706 GCA_964575745.1 uncultured Caldisericota bacterium
TAATAGAATACGAGGAGTATCCATGTATAAGATGTGGTAGATGTGTTGATACCTGCCCTATGGGTCTTATGCCGCTTTTTATAGATGGATATTCAAGGATGGGAGATTTTGACAAAGCGGAGGAATTTAGAGCTCTTGACTGTATTGAATGCGGAAGCTGTGCCTATGTGTGTCCTTCCAAGAGACACCTTGTTCAGTCTATAAGGATGGCAAAAACGGAAATCATCAAGAAGAGAAAGGCGGTGAAAAAATGAAGGAGAAAAAGGAAGAAACCCAAAAATTTAATGTTATAGTTTCATCATCTCCTCATATAAAAGATCCATTAACAACACACACAATAATGCGACTCGTCTTTATTGCTCTTCTTCCCGCTGCAATCTGGGGGGTGTATGAGTTTGGACTGTATTCCGGGCTTATACTCGTAACAAGCATTGTTACTGCAATTTTATCTGAATATTTATTTGAAATCCTGACAAAGAAAGAGATCACAATATCTGACGGAAGCGCTGCTTTAACGGGATTGTTGTTTGGTATGATAATTTCTCCAACAACTCCTTTATGGATGGTTATTATAGGCTCCTCCTCAGCCATTATAATCGCAAAGCAATTCTTTGGCGGTCTTGGTTCAAACTTCTTAAACCCTGCTCTCTTTGGAAGAGCGGTTGTATTTTTGTCATGGACAGGACTGCTCAATAGATGGCTCAAACCAGGATTTAACTTTTTCTATTTTGTTTCAGGAAGTCAAAATCTTGTTACCACAGCTACACCTCTTGATCTATTCAGGCTTCATCAATTGAACATAACTCCTTCTCTCTACTCTGATCTATTCTTTGGAAGAGTGGGGGGTTCCATTGGAGAAACTTCAAAACTGCTTCTCCTTATAGGGGTTGCCTTTCTGTTGCTTGTTAGAAGAGACATAATAGATCTTAAGATTCCCTTCACCTTTATTGGAACAGTAGCTCTCCTTGCATTTATATTCAAGCAGGATGTTCTTTTTCATCTACTTTCAGGTGGGTTGATAATAGGTGCCTTCTTTATGGCAACTGACTATGTGACGAGTCCTGTTACACCTCTGGGCCGAGTTATCTTTGGCATAGGTGCCGGTGTGGTTACTTTTGTTATAAGAAACTGGGGAATTTACCCTGAAGGAGTTTCTTTTGGTATTTTATCTATGAACGTACTTACCCCTCTCTTTGATAAATTTCTGCCAAAGGTTTTTGGGACAGGAGGGAAAAAATGAAGGATATTATAAAGAATGCTCTCATAATAACACTTGTAGCAATTATTGGCTCAGGTGTATTAGGTTGGGTTTACTCTTTTACAGCTCCTGAAATTCAGAAGCAGAAAGAAAGATCTTTAAGAGAAGGTATAAAAACTATTTTTTCAAATGAGGAAACTTTTGATGAACTCAAAGATTTTGGTGGTAAAGAGCTTTCGGGTGGTATAAAGGTCCTTAATGTGTACAAAGTTAAAAACAAAGACGGAAGTGAAGGATATGTTTTTCATGCATTATTCCCTGGATATGGTGGAAAGATTGAATCTTTAATCGGGTATGAAGACGATGTTTGTAGTGGAATAATAATACTTGAACATGCAGAAACTCCAGGACTCGGTGCAAAGATTACAACTGAAGAATTCAGAAAGCAATTTGTAAACAAACCATTATCTGATCCATTTGTGCCTAAAAAAGACGTGGTTGCAATTACAGGTGCAACCGTATCTTCAAGATCTGTATCTACTGCCATAAAGAGAATTGCTGAGTTTTACAGGGAAGAAGTAAAAGGAGGAAGGTAAGATGGAGGAACTCTGGAAAGAATTTAAAAAGGGTTTGTTCTTACAGAATCCTGTTTTGATACTTATGGTTGGATTGTGCTCTGTTCTTGCAGTCTCCACCACTGTGGAAAACGCCATAGGAATGACTCTGGGTTTTTCTTTCGTCCTTATAACAAGTGAGCTTATTGTCTCTGCCATAAGAAAGGTAATTCCAAACCATTTAAGAATTCCTATATTTCTTGTAGCCATTGCTGGTTCAACAACAGTGGTAGATCTTGTAATGAAAGCCTACTCGCCTACACTTTCCAAATCTTTGGGAATATTTATTCCATTAATAGTTGTTAACTGTATTGTTCTTGCAAGAGTGGAAGCCTTTGCTTATAAGAAATCAATCCTTGTTACACTTTTTGATGCATTGGGTATGTCTGTGGGATATGGTATTGCTATAATTGCTCTTGCTGCTGTAAGGGAAATACTTGGAAGCGGAACATTTCTTGGTTATAGAGTTTTTCCTCAGGGTTTCAAGCCTGCAGGTATAATACTTTTGCCACCAGGTGCATTTATTATACTTGGAATTTATATAGCAGTGCTTAGAGGTTATATAGGGAGGAAGTCATGAGTGTTACTACTCTTATAAAGATTTTCATAGCAGCAATGATAGTTGACAATATGGTCTTCATTAGATACCTGGGGATGTGTCCCTATGTTGGTGTTACAGGGGATATGGATTCTGCTACCGGTATGGGATTTGCAGTTATCTTTGTTACAACACTTGCTACAGTTGTTACATGGATAGTTTACCACTACTTTATGACAGGTCTTGAGTTCCTAGAAATACTTGTTTTTATTTTTACCATCGCCTCTTTAGTTCAGCTTGTCGAAATTTATCTAAAGAAGAATGTGCCAGCATTATACAAATCTCTTGGTATTTATCTTCCGCTTATAACCACAAACTGTTCCATTCTTGCCATTACATTTATAAATATAGATAAGAGCTATAATTTTGTCGAGAGCCTTCTCTTTGCTTTTGGTGCTTCAGGTGGTTTTGCTATAGCTCTTATAATACTTGCTGGAGTGAGAGAAAGACTTAGATTCTCTAATATACCGAAATTTCTTAAAGGTTATCCCATTGTATTTATATCCATTGGACTTATAGCTGTTGCCTTTCTTGGATTTAAGGGACTTATAAAATAGGAGGAAGAGATGGATATAGTGGTTAGAGCAATAATACTTATGGGAATAATAGCTTTTCTAGTTGGAATGAGCCTCTCTTGGTTCAATGAAATATTTAAAGTAAAAAGAGATAAGAAGTTTGACGAGATAGTTGAATTACTAGGCGGAGCTAACTGTGGCGCATGTGGATATCCTGGATGTGATGCTTTTGCTGAAGCTGTACTTAAAGGTGAAAATCCCAGTAAATGCACAGTAGCGCCTCCAGAGAATATAAAGAAAATAGGGGAGCTGGTGGGACTTTCTGTTTCTGCAGAGAAAAAGAAACCTGTCCTTCTCTGCGTAGGTGGAATTGGGGTTGAAAAGATTAGAGCAGAGTATGAAGGTCTGAGTGACTGTAGAGCAGTTCCATTTGCTTTTAATGGTGAAAAAGCATGCGAGTTTGGATGTGTTGGACTCGGAACATGTGAGAGAGCGTGTCCGTTTGATGCTATTAAGATGGTGGACGGATTACCTATTTTTGATTATGAAAAATGTACAGGTTGTGGGATATGCGCAGAGGTTTGCCCGAGAAATGTAATAGCTATGGTTCCATGGAATGAGTCAGGACTTGTAAAGTGTAATAGTCCGAGAAAGGGAATTGAAGTAAGGAAAGAGTGTGGAAGAGGGTGCATAAAATGCGGTATATGTATAAAGGTATGTCCTGAAAAGGCAATTACATGGGGAGATAATAAGTTACCTGTGGTGGATATGAGTAAGTGCACATTATGTGGTCTATGTGTTGAGAAGTGTCCAACAAAGGTTATGAGAATAGAAAGAGGAGAAGTTTTATTGGATCTTGATGTGAATCCGAATTTGGAGGTGAAAGTTTAAGACTTTACAAAATGTGATAGTTAAATATAATGAAATTGTGAGAAAAATAATAATAATTTTAATTTTGTTTTTAGTTCTCTTACCCACCCATCTCTCTGCAGCCAATGGGTATAAGAAAGATATTGTAATAAAAGAGACCGGGGGATTAAAAAGGAATCCAGGTTTTATAACTCTCACCGTTGAAGATCCTAATCTTTCAGGTGATGATTGTATTCTTGTTGATAAAGATACCAAAAAGGAGATTCCATTTCATATTGTTGATAAAGAGAAGGGTAAAATCAGGATACGATTTAAGTTAAACTTGAATAAAGGGGAAGAGAAAAATCTTGAATTTAGATTCTCAACAGGAGAGAAAAGATCTATCTTGCCAGAAAAAGATTTTTCCTTTGTAGATTACATAGGTACTGAATTTTACGGTATCTCTTTTGAGAAGATTTACCTTATTGCGCTCAAAGATAGCGATGTGAAGGTTACCAATAAAGATGGAAAGCTTCTTTTCTCAGGAAAAATTAAATATGGACATTATGAAAGGATAGATCTTGCTTCACCTCAATCTTTTCATGTGGTTTCTACAGGTCCTTTGATGGTGACTGTATCCTCTATAGGAAAACCAGGAAAAAATATGCCTGAAGATAAAAGCGACGACGACATAATGTCTATTATCGGAACTGAAGGGTTCTTCTTTACACATTCAGATATTTTCGTTACCAGTTTGTTTGATAATAATTCTGTGAGAGTGGAGGACAGTGGGGGAGACCTAATATATAAAGGTACGCTAAAGGCAGGTGAAACAATTAAGAAAATGGGGCTTTATCCGTCCCTTCTGTACTATAAGGCAGATAAACCAATTTTAATTCAGTATGGAAAGTTTGATGATTCTGCTTTTACAGTGATTGTTCCCTATCTTGGATTTTTATACGGCTATTCTTTCGGAGAATTGGGAATATTTTCCTTTGAGAACAATACAAGTGTTTTATTCAAAGGTGGCGGTAAGACAGAGAAATTTAGCCTCAAGTCCAAAGAATTTAAACTTATAGATTATAAAGGTAGTTTTGAAATAAATGCTGACAAACCCATCCTTGTATACTCTCTTGGTAAATCCTCCAATTTTGGTGGAGAGGAGATACCCACTCTTTTAGGATATGCATCTTCAACAAAATTTGATTTTGTTACAGGAAAAATCTCTTTTAAATATTCCAAAGGACACAGAAGACTTATAAGCGTATTATCTCAGGTAGGAAATAATTCTATAGAGATCAAAGGCCAAGTTATAAAATCTATTAGAGCAACTCTTCCATCTCTTGGGATTGCTCAGGCTGAAACAGATAAGACAACTTCGCTAATAAACGTTTCTTCCAAAAACCCTGTCATGGTGTTTGAAACATCAAATCACACCAATAGGGAGATTTTCTTTAATTTAATACCAGTAGCAGATAAATCTATAATAATTACAATAGGTGAGACAGTTCCTGTCTCCTCCACAACCCCAGTAACTCCAGTAAAACCCCAAAAACCAACTCCTCCCAAGAAACCAGAGTTAAAATTGCCAGAAGGGTTAGTTGGTAAAGTTTTATGGGAGTTTAATCTACTCCCGGATAGATTCAGAAGTTTCGTTGAGAATGTTAAGATTTTGCCATCACTTCTTAAAATTGGGAACTTACCTAAGGTATCCATTCCAATAAGTTTTAAACTTCCCAAGATTAATCTCGTACTTCCAGAGTTTCTTGTTCCTGTTATGGATAAGATTAACCCATATCTTCCATCTTTTCTTCAAGGATTTAATTTCATTCTCCTAATTCTTTTGCTACTACTCCTTCTCCTCGTTCTTATAATCATTTTTATTGTGGTAAGAAAAAAGAAGAAAGTGGGAATAATGACCACAAAAAAAGAGGCTGTAATTGAAGAACCTGAGATTAATCCTGAAGAGATTGAACCTAAGATTATAAAACCTGAGGAAAGCTTAGAGGTTAGCACTGAAGAAGCTGAAATGGAGAAAAAAGAAGAAGAGACCAAAGAAGAGGAGATTGTCGAAGTAAAAGCAGAGGAGAAGATTTCTCCCGAGGTGAAGCCTGAAGAGGAAAAGGTTGAAAAAGAAGAGGTTAAAGAGGAGGCTAAGGGAGAGGAAACCAAACCAGAGGGAGGAGGAATAGAAGATCTATTCGCTTTTGGTCCGGAAACAAGCGATACATCTCCTGGAGATCTTGAGGAACTTCTTCCAAGTGAAATTACACCTTCCCAGGAAGAAATAATTCCTCATTCAGTAGTTCCAGAGGAGGAATTTGATGTTTCTATCCTTAAAGGTAAAATAGTTTTGGATAGAAAAGCACTCCTTAGAATTATAGAGCTCGACCTATTCCCGTTTTTAGAAGAAGCTTATGTAACTGAAGAGACAATAAAAGATCTTCCATTAAAGTTTAGGACATCATCAAAACTTAAATCTGTAGAATTAACCAAATTTGAAAAAAGTATGGCTGAGGATCTTGGAAAAAGAGTTGGTGGAAGCCCGGAAACAGGAGAAGCCATTGCACTTGCTTTAAAACTTAAAATAGATAAGTGTATTGTTGGAGAAAAATTTAATAAGAATTTTCAGAATATACGAATAATATCCTACGAAAATCTTAAATAAAATGGCTGTTTTGATAGGCGCCATCTCACCTCATCCTCCACTTCTCATACCAGAAGTTGGGGGAAAGGAAAGAGAAAAAGTAAAAAAAACTGATTTATCTCTTAAAAGGATGGCAGAAGAATTTAAGAAATTAGATCTTGAGACCATATTAATAATTTCCCCGCACGCCCCATATATATACAGTTCTATTTCCATATATTCTTCAAAGCTTCTCTATGGAGATTTCTCTCAATTTGGTGCTCCTCAAGTCTATCTTGAGTATGAAAATAATGAATCAATAGTTAATGAACTTATAAGACAGGGTAAAGAAAAGAGTATAGATTTTGTGCCACTCTCACCAGACACCCCCTTAGATCACGCCACTATGGTTCCCTTGTATTACTTAAATGAAGCGAAAGTTCAATCAAAAGTTGTAGCAATGAGTCCAGAATTTACTGCCCCTAAGGAAAAGTTGATACAAATTGGAGAATTTATAAGGGATATCTGTGAACAGACAAATGAGAGAATAGGATTAATTGCATCTGGAGATCTCTCTCATAGACTTTCTCCCTATGGTCCATATGGATTTACACCCAACGGCCCTCTCTTTGATAAGGAAGTTGTATCCGCTATAAAAAATAGAGATTTAAAAGCCCTTCTCTCCATTCCTGATAATATTATAGAAGATGCAGGAGAGTGTGGTTTTAAACCCATTCTAACACTAATAGGTGCTCTTCCATTTGATGAATTTACTCCAGAGGTTCTTTCATACGAGGGACCATTTGGAGTAGGGTATATGGTGAGTATTTTTAGGAGGTAATTTATGCATCCATTGGTAAAACTTGCCAAAGAGGCAATAGAGAAATTTATAATAGATGGTATTATCATAGATCCTCCAGAGGAACTGTTAAAAGATTACAAGAATGTAAGAAAAGGAGTTTTTGTTACATTACACAAAGGGAAAGAGCTCAGGGGATGTATAGGTACATACCTTCCTACCAAAAGAGATATTCTTGAAGAAATTATTTATAATGCAATCTCCGCTGCTACACAAGATCCACGTTTTCCTCCAGTGAATCCAGAAGAGTTAAAATATATAACCTACTCTGTGGATGTCCTTGAACCTCCTGAACCTGTAAAGGATATAAGGGAACTTGACCCAAAGAAATTTGGTGTTATAGTCTCAAAAGGTTTTATGAGAGGTTTGCTTCTTCCAGATATCGAAGGTGTAGATACTGTAGAGGAGCAACTTCGCATTGCTAAATTAAAGGCAGGAATACCTCCCTACGATAATGATATTGATATCTATAAATTTAAAGTGACCAGATACTACTAAAATTTATATAAATTCAAAGTCCATTATATCAATATTAAATTTGCTTTTATATACTGAGAAAAGAATTTCAAATAATTTCTTGTAAGTTTTGATATCTGTCTCTTTCATTTCTGAAAAATTTCCTTTAGATAGTAATTTAAGCATACTCCATGTTTCGTTCTTTATTCTTTCTGATGATTGAGATAAACAGCTTTTACATACAAACCCCACCTCTCTTTTGTCAAAAAAGAAGGGTGGATTAAGTTTAGACCCGCATTTTATGCATTTGTCAAGAGGAAAAAGAATTCCTTCAAAGACCAAGAGCTTTAGAAGAAAATAATAGTAGTGCTCTTTTAATTTATTTGTATTCTTTATAGCTTTTAAAACAGAGACAAGCAGTTGAAAAAGCTTTTCTGAGTCATTACTTTGCGTTTGCGTTTTATCAATTAATTTCAGTATTTCCATTGCGATAAAAGATCTTTCTACATCTCTTTTTATATTGATGAACGTATCTATAACTTTACTCTCTGTAATGTAGAAATAGTCTTCTCTTTTGTAAAGATTTGTTTTAATAAGATTCATGGTTTCAAGGAGACTACCCCACCTACTGTTAACCTTTAATCCACCTTTAGCCTTTGCAACAATTTTACCTAAATCTTTGGAGAATAACACTACAAAAAGGTCTCTTTCTTTGTAGGGTAATTTTTTAAGTATTATACACTCTGTTTTGATGTTGTTTTTCAATCTTCCATTATCCTAACTGATGAGGATGCACCTATTCTATTTGCTCCTGCATTTATCATTTCAACTGCTTTTTCAAAGGTTCTTATTCCACCGGCAGCCTTAACTCCAACATCATCACCGACAATTGCTTTCATAAGCTTCACATCTTCTACTGTGGCTCCCCCTTGTTTTGAAAAACCTGTGGAGGTTTTAACGAAATCAGCACCAGCTGCTTTTGAGATGCTGCAAGCAATTATTTTCTCTTCATATGTCAAAACTGGAGCTTCTATTATAACCTTGAGAACTTTTTCTTTCGCTACAGATTTTATTGCTCTGATTTCCTCATATACATAGGCATAATCTTTTGATTTTAAAGCCCCTATATTTATAACCATATCAATTTCGTCTGCTTCGTTTAGTATGGCATCTTTAGCCTCATACACCTTTGCATTTATTGAATCTGCACCAAGTGGAAATCCTATAACTGTAGCTATTTTTATGTTGGTATCCTTTAAAAATTCTTTTGCCATTTTTACAAAGGATGGATTTATACATACAGCATAAAAGTTGTATTTTTTAGCTTCCTCACAGAGTTTTTTTATATCATCGTATGTAGCCTCTGGTTTCAACAATGTATGATCTATTAATTTAGCGACTTCTTCTTTAGTCATTTCTAAGATTCCTTTACCTCATTAAATATCTCTATTATTTTTGAAAATGAGTCTGCCTTTAAAGATGCACCACCCACAAGGAATCCATCTATTTCCTCTTCTCCTGCAAGCTCCTCTGCATTCTCAGGCTTAACACTTCCTCCATAAACGATCCTTACCTCATTCATAAAATCTTTAGATGCATACTTTCCTATGAGCTCTCTTATGAATCTGTGCATCTCTCCAGCTTCCTTGGGTGAAGCGTTAGCTCCTGTCCCTATTGCCCAAACGGGTTCATAGGCAATTACAATATCTTTTAATGATCTCAATGGAATTTTCTTTAAATCAGATTTAAATTGTTTTTCTATTACTTCCTTCTCCAAACCTTTTTTTCTTTCTTCAAGAGTTTCTCCAATGCAAAGAACGGGTTTTAAGCCATGTTTTATGGCTGAAGCAATTTTTCTATTTATCATCTCATCAGTTTCTCCAAAGTACTTTCTTCTTTCAGAATGACCTATTATTACATAACTTACCCCAATATCTTTGAGCATCTTGGGTGATATTTCTCCAGTATATGCACCAAATTCCTCCCAGTGCATATTCTGGGCACCAAGATGAATGTGAGGAAGATCAATCAATTCTTTTATTGAATAAAGTAAGGTGAATGGAGGGAAAATAACGATATCACTTCCCCTTAACAATGCCACTGATTCGCTCAATTTCTCTACAGTCTCAATACCATCTTTTAAAGTTTTGTGCATCTTCCAGTTACCACCAATCCAGCCTTTACGCATCTAATTACCTCCTGATTTTAATAAGTCTTTAGGTCCAAAAGGATATGGGAATAATTCATTAAGAGTTCTAACTTCATATTTATCTTTATTTGCTGAGATTATTTTCATATCTGGAGAAAATTCATACATCACTTGCCTACATAATGCACAGGGAAAGGCCAATTTTTCTGTTTCAACATACACGGCTATAGCCTCAAAATCTCTTTCACCTTCAGAGACTGCTTTAAACATTGCTACCCTCTCTGCACATACTGTTGCTCCATAACTGGCATTCTCCACATTGCATCCAGTATATATTTTACCAGACTTTGTAAGAAGAGCAGCTCCAACTCTAAAATTTGAATAGGGAGCATATGCTAATTTTCTTGCTTTCTTAGCTTCCTTTATTAGAAGATTTATCGTTTCTTTCTCCATCTTCCTTTCCTTTCTCCACCTTTATCTTCATTATCCTGTTTCCCTTTACATCTATGGCAGTAAATTTAAGAGTGTTATAGAAAACACTCTCTCCTTTTTGAGGTATATGACCTATAAGGTCTAAAAACAGACCACTCAATGTCTCATATTCTTCCTTGGGTAATTTCTCATTGATGACTTTTTCTACATCTTCAACAGGTACTTTAGCATCAAAAACAAATACATTTGGTCCTATCTTTCTATAAAGCACCTCCTCTATATCATATTCATCCTGAATTTCACCTACTATTTCTTCTACAATATCTTCCATGGTAACAAGTCCTTCTACTCCCCCAAATTCATCTATTACTATTACCATCTGAATTTTTTTCTTCCTCATCTCCCTGAAGAGCTCTCCAATTTTTTTAGTGTCAGGAACAAAAGTGGCCTTATGAAGATGTTCTCTAATGCCGTCATCACCCTTAAGAACAATCTTAAGGAAGTCCTTTACATGAAGTATCCCAACTATATTATCAATTGAAGTGTTATATATTGGTATTCTTGAATAGCCTGTCTTAGCAAAACATTCTGCTATTTCGTCTTTGGTGGCATCAAGTGGCAAAACGACCATATCCACTCTTGGAGTCATAACTTCATACACGGGTTTATCCTGAAGTTCAAACACACCTTCTATCATCTCTTTTTCATACTCATCAATGGTTCCCTTTTCTCTACTTAAAGAAAGTAAGATTCTAAACTCTTCCTCTCCAACCGTAACACTCTTCTTTAGTTTTTTTCCAAAAATTCTCATAATGCCATCATTTATCTTACTAAGAATGAAAGAGAACGGATAGAATATATAAGAAAAGAAGCTATACAATGGATATAGTTTTATTGATAGAGATTCTGGATAGTACGAAGCAAGTGTTTTGGGAATCATCTCTCCAAAGAGTACAATAATCAGGGTCATTATTAAGGAAGAATACAGATAGCCCTTTTCTTGAAACAGTCTTATAAAAAGAACTGTTGATAAAGAAGCAGCAAATATATTAACAAAATTGTTGCCAACGATTATTGTGCTTATGAGTTTTTCTGGTTTGTCTCTTAATTTTAAAATTTTTCTTGCCTTCTCATCACCCTCATCCATTAATTTTCTAAGTCTTATTTCTGAGCTACCTATAAAGGCAACTTCTGATGCAGAAAAAATAGATGAGAGTAATACTAAAAGTAAAATCTCAATTCCAGATAAAAGTGTACTCGAGCCGTCCAAAGCTTTCACCTCTCCTTTCTTTCATTCTTAATTATATCATCATTTCTCATTATTGCAGGAACGATTATTATTAGAAGAGAGATAGTAATTGATGTGACTGTAAGTCTATGGATGTACGGAAGAAAGACGACCAATCCCACCACAACGGAGAATATAGCAGATAGAAGAACTTCAGCAGCAGAGATCTCTTTTGAATTTTTAATCCAGAGATCCTTGTTTTTAGTTATCCTATCTCCCAGTATTTCAATTGAAGTATTTATAAGTTCAGATATAAGAACAAAGACTATGGATAGAGTTACAAAGAGCATATGTTCAGGAGGAATTCTGAATTTAATGGAAAAGTATATAGCAAGAATGGCAAAAGAGACCTGTATCCTAAAATTTCTCTGACTTTTATACGTTGTCCATAATCCCCTAAAAGCAGATAGAAAACTTTGAATTATATTACGGTTCATTACTTATCTTCTCCAGATAATAATTCTCTTTCTTTTCCATTATTTCTCTCTCTTTTTCTTCTATATGGTCATATCCCAATAGATGTAGGAGTCCATGAATGTAAAGCTTCAAAAAATTCTCACTCTTTGTTTCTACATGATAGCTGGATATTATAATCTCTCCAAAAAGTAAAGGATAGGCTTCATATAGAAATGAAAGCACATTAGTTGCTCTATCTATATTTCTATATTTTTTATTTAAAGATTTCATGAGTTCCTTTTCTGCATATACTAAAGAAATTAGATAGTCAGAAATTCCCTCCTCTTTCATTATCTCCTTGGTGAGCTCTCTCAGTTTATTTTTCTTTATTGGTATCTTTCCTCTTCTCTCTAAGATTTCCACCTTTTTCATCGTAGCTTATCCTTTCATGGTATACAGATATAAGAACTTTAACGAAAGCTTCTTTTATTTTATTAATCTCCTTAAAGGAGAGATCTGAATTTTCGAGTTGACCATCCTCTATTTTTGACCTAATCGTACTTTCTACTAAATCCACAAAGTCTTCCTTCTTCTCAAGTTTCTCGCTTCTTGCAGTTGCTTCTATAGAATCAGCAAGCATTATTATTCCAGAAACTTTAGATGAAGGGAGAGGTCCTGGGTATCTGAAAGTATCTTTATGGACATCCGGATCCAGCTCTTTTGCTTTTCTATAGAAGTATGTGACTAAAGTGGTACCGTGATGTTCAGCAATAATATCTATTATTTCTTTAGGTAGTTTATGCTTTTTTGCTATCTCAACACCATCTTTAACATGGGATATTATTATAAGAGCTGAAAGAGAGGGTGATATAGAATCGTGGGGATTGATTCCAGGAGATTGGTTTTCTATAAAGAATTGTGGTCTTAGCATTTTTCCTATATCGTGATAATAAGCTCCAACCTTAGCAAGAAGTGCATTTTCACCAATAGCATCTGCTGCAACCTGTGCAAGTGTGCTTACATTTATAGAATGCTGATAACTTCCTGGTGCTTTAAGTATAAATTCATTGAGAAGTGGGTTGTTTATGTTTAGTAGTTCTACCAGTCCTAAGGGAGTTGAAATTGATAATATTCTTTCAATGTGGGGAACAAGACCAGCAAGTATTATAGAAGAAAGAGTTCCATTTATAAATAGAGTGATGGAATTTAAGATGATACCGCTTGATGTTTTCATAAGTATGGAGAAAAGCACAAAAAATATAGACGATATGATACCTATAATTAAACCTATTTTAAGGAACTCTCCCATGTTCCTTATCCTTTTTACCTGCATGGAAAGAAAGAGAGAAACGAGGAGAAACAGTGTTAAAAATATTACTTGACCAGGGAAGAATAGAATGTAAAAGAAATAGGCAGTTAATAAAAATAGTATAGAAGCCGAAAAACTAAAGAAGAGAAATGATAGCATTGCAAAGAAAGGAAGTGGTGTTAGATAGGGATTTGGAACAAATTTCCCTGCAACAAGTGCAAGCGTCAATATGATTATAAGAAAATATATCTCCTTCTGTGATATTTTGATATTTGAATTAACAAAGATGAAGAAAAGTAAGGAAAGTAAAAAAGCAATAATAATAGAGTATAGTATCTTTGGAACATCATTGAAAGTAAACAACAAATCATACTTCTTTAACAGCTCTATCTCTTTGTCTCCAATTGTGGTTCCTTTTTCAAAGATTACTTCTCCTTTTTCTATCTTAATAATTACAGGTTTTACACTTTTTTTTGCCTCTTCCCTCCTTTTTTCTGTAAGCTCATTGTTTATCTTTAAATTTACATTTATGAATGGTTTTACAGAGGTCATTATATAGTATTTTTCTATTTCATTTAGTTTTTGAGTTGACAGGAAATTCTCCATTTTTGTATCTATACTTGAGAGATCTTCATCCTTTATTCCGGAGCGAAGAAGGTAAGATAGTAAAGTGATTGAAGTAGATTTTACTCTGTTAAATTCCTCATCACTAATTCTGGAAAAATAGGTAAGATACTCCTTTGAAAAGGTTACGCCCAGTTCTTTGAATATTTCTTCTTGTGCACTCTTATCTCCCTTTTTCCATTTCTCTAAGTATGTAAAAAGTGTGTTCAAGTTCTTAAGGGCATTTTTTTCAACATCTGGATCGTATTCATAAAGTACAGGCACGCTTTCTTCTGCTTTCTTTATTAACTCTTCTGTCTTTTCTACATCTATAATTTCAATTTCTACTGGAGATTTCAAATCTTTTTTTAAAGTAATACCTTTCTTTATAAATACGAAAGGAGGGATAAATGAATATATAAGGAATGAGGAGAAGATGAAGAAGAGGATTAATAAGGGAACCATCTCCTTAAATTTAAGTTTTACCTTAAGATTTGTTCTTCTTTTCCTCAAATTTTTCATAGGCTTCCACTATTTCCTGGACAAGGGAGTGGCGAACAATATCTTCCTTCTCAAGCTTAACAATTCCTATTCCCTTAATTCCAGAGAGAATATTTATCGCTGTTATAAGTCCACAATCTCCTGGGTTAGGTATATCCATTTGTGTGATATCGCCAGTTATGACGACTTTTGAATTAAAACCAAGTCTTGTTAAGAACATCTTCATTTGTGAATTTGTCGTGTTTTGACCCTCATCAAGTATAATGAATGAATCATTTAATGTTCTACCTCTCATGTATGCAAGCGGAGCAATCTCTATTATGTTATTTTCTATAAGTCTATTTACTCTTTCAACACTCATAAAGTCGTATAAAGCATCGTAGAGAGGTCTAAAGTGTGGATCTACCTTTTCCAGAAATGTGCCTGGGAGAAAACCCAACTTTTCTCCTGCTTCTACTACCGGTTTTGTAAGTATTATTCTGTCAACTCTTTTTTCAAGAAAGTAAGAGAGAGCTGAAGCTACAGCAAGGTATGTCTTTCCACTTCCTGCTGGCCCAATGCAAAATACCATATCTTTTTTTCTTATTAAGTCTATATATATTTTTTGACCAGGAGTTTTGGGTTTTATTCTCTTTCCTTTTGGTGAGATAAGGATGATTTCAGAGAAAGTGTCTCTAAGTTTCTCATATTCCCCATTCTTAATATATTGTATAGCAGTTTTTATCTCTTCCTTATTCAGAAGGATTCCTTTTTTCCGTTTAAGTTCTATAAGATCCTTAAGAAATACGTTAACACTTGAAGGGTATGAACTGGAGGAATATACGATTAAAAATTCCCCTGTAAATTTTATCTTTATGTCAAAGTCTTTGCTTAGCTCTTGTAAGAAGTTGTGATAATAACCAGAGAAAGAAACTGCCTCTTCTCCACTCCTAAATGATAATCTAACTTTCTCTTTTAAATCAGAGGTTTCTATACTTTTTCACCTCCTCTTCTTTGCCTTCTTCTTTCTTCTCTCAACTGATGGAGGAACGTAGAATTCCCTCTTTTTTATCTCACTAAGTATACCTTCTCTTTCACATTCTTTTTTAAACCTCTTTATTAAGCTATCGAGGTCTTCTCCTTCTCTTCTTTCGACTGCTGGCATTCTAAAATCTCACCTCCTTTCGCTATAGGGAAGTAGGAAAATTCTTTCTCTATCTTTCCATATACTACACCATTTTTAATGTTTTGTAAATATGTTATATAAAATTGATTTTCTTTTGCTAACTTGTTAAGTTCCACCTTTATATAATTTTCAGTGTATCCAGAATTCTTCCGCTCATTCAGAACCATTAATTTTTTCCCAATAAACTTATTTATTTCTTCCTTCATTACCTTTCTCACCATCTCTTTTAACATTATCTCTCTTTCTTTTATAACCTTTTTTGGAACCTCGTTTTTAAACTTTGCCGCAAGAGTTCCTTCTCTTTTAGAATATGGAAATATATGGAGTCGAATAAATCCTGCTTTTTTAACCACATTTACAGTTAAGTTAAAATCCTCTTTACTTTCACCAGGGAAACCAACTATTATGTCTGTTGTTACTGTTGCGTTTTTTACCTTCTTCTTGAACATCTCCACTTTCTTTAAAAACTCCTCTACGGTATACCTTCTTCTCATTAGTTTCAGTATTTTATTGCTACCGCTTTGAAGAGATAGATGAAGGTGGGGGCACACTTTTTCTTCCTTCATAACATCTATTAAAGGTTCATCAATGAATTCTGGATCTATAGAAGACAATCTCACTCTAAAATTGGCAGGGATTTTTGTAATCTCTCTAATAAGTGATACAAGATTTTCATTTCTTTCAAAGCCATAAAGTCCTATCTGAGTTCCTGTAAGAACTATTTCCTTATAGCCATTAGATATAACCTCTTCAACCTCTCTTATTACATCCTTGATTTTCTTTGATCTTACTTTTCCTCTAAGATAGGCAACTATGCAGTAAGAACAGAATCTATTACATCCCTCCTGAACCTTTATAAAAGCTCTTGTTCTTCCATAGAAACTTCTAATACTCTCTCTATAAGAAAAATTGCTTCCAGCTTCACCAAAGAGTGAAAGAATAACATTTCTAATATTCTTTTCATCCTTTAGTTTTAGGTAAGGAATTTCAGAATAGCCTGGAGATTCTTTTTCTGGAAGACAACCAGTGACAACAACCCTTCCTTTTAAAGAAAATTTTCTTATAAGTTTTTTACTCTCATTCTCAGCCTTTTCTGTTACGACACATGTATTTACAACAAACACATCTGCTTCATCTATTTTTCTGGTTATCTCGAATCTTTTGTCAACCAAAAGATTTTCTATCATAAGTTGGGTATCGTATTGGTTTACCTTACAGCCAAGCGTGTGAAAGTATACCTTAATTTTCTTCAACCTAAATCACCACTCTTAAAAAGTATAAGCGAAGATATAACTACAGGTGCAACTTCTGCTCTTAATATTCTATTGCCAAGACCAAGCGTAGTAAATCCGTATTCTCTTGCCATATCTATCTCTTTTTTACTCCAGCCACCTTCATTTCCAATAAGAGCGACAATCTTTTCATTTTTTATCTTAATATCTTTAAGAAATTTTTCCTTCTCAAGCTCCCAGAATAAAAACTTCTTCTCGTATTTAGTTCCCCATTTTTTGATAAATTCATAAAAATCCAATACATCATGAACTTCTGGAATTACGTCTCTTTTAGAAACCATTGCCTCTTCCTTTGCTATTCTCCTCCATCTATTTATTTTTTCCTTCCTTACCTTAACGATAGTCCTTTCAGAGATTATTGGAAAAAATTCCACAACACCAAGCTCTGTGCATGTTTTAATTACATCTTCAAATTTCCGCCCTTTTGGTAGCGATTGAGCAATAGATAGAGAAAGTCTTGGTTCAAAACTTACCTTTATTTTTTCTTTAATTCTTACTATAACCTTGCTGGGTTTAAATTCCTGTATCTCAGCTTTAAATCTTTCTCCTCTCCCAACCACAACAAAAATCTCTTCTCCTTTTTTTAACCTGAGTACCCTTATTATGTGATGAGCGTCTTCTCCTGTAATGCTTACAATATCACCTTTTTTTGATGGCACAAAGAATTGATGCACTATATTTGCTCCAGAGCTTTTTTTATTCTTATAGCATATCTTTCCAATAGTCTAAAGAGTTTTTCAAAATCCATTCTTTTTGGTGTAAAGAAACCTATTCCTCCTTCCACATACTCGTCTTTTAAATATGGAAGATTTATAAGAACGGTTTTCTCAAATGATAACTCCGGAGTCTCTTCTCCCAACAAGACAAGAAGTTTCTTGAACTCTGAAAGAAAGTTTATGAGCGAATTTGTCTTATCTCTATCTTCTACGAAAGAGACAAAAGTGTCTATGTCTTTTGAAAGTTTTACCTCCTCATAATTCAAAATATTTCTAATTCCTTTTATATACATTTCTCCAAGCTCTTTTCTTTTCTCCCTTTCCTTAATTACTTTTCTTATCTCAGATATAAGAATTGGATAAAGTTTTTCCCATTTTTCAATAAATTCATCTTTTGAGGAATTTATCCACTTTAGGATGTACTTCTTCATTTCGGCAAGTATCTCTTCTTCTATCTCCTCATCAGAATTTATTATATGTTCTTCTACTTTCTCTTCACCTATTATTATGAATAGGATTTTCCTGCTTGAACACTGAATAAGATGAACATTCTTAATCTTCTCAGTTATTGGAATTGTGTAGAAGAAAAAGGAGATTGCGTTTGTAAGCTTTGAAAGATGGGCAAGGAATGTCTCTATAGATAATTCTTTATCAAGGACTGTTAAATCTGTTATATCTCTATCTATTTTTAGAAAAGAAGCCATTCTCATTCTTTCTACGACTTTATTTATATAGAATTTTAATGCTTTATTTGTGGGAATTCTTCCAGATGATGGGTGGAGCTGATTCAAATATCTCTCTTCTTCTAATGAGGAGAAGTAGTTTCTTACAGTAGCAGGTGAAATATCAAGAGAATACTTAGTCACCAAGGTCTTTGAACCTACAGGCTGACCTGTCTCAAGATACTCTTTAACAAGGAGAAACAAAATATTCTCTTTCTTCTCTTTATATCCTCTCATCAAATACATTATATCAAAAGAGAGAATACCTCATTTGATAAAAGAATTCCTTCATTAGAAAGTTTTATAGTTTCCCCATCTTTTACTAAAAGATTCATCTTTTGAAGAGTTGTTAATTTATTAATAAACTCTGGCGGAAAGTCATCTAATCTATATTTTTTTAATGATACTCCCTTTATCAATCTTAAATTTAAAATAAAGAGCATCCTTTTTTTCTTGTCTTCGGATAGCTTTTCTATTCTCCTTATAGGGATAATTCCTTTATTAATCTTTTCTAAAAAGTGATATATCTCCTCATTTTTTGTCCATACTCCATTAAAATATGAAACACTTGATGCACCAAAACCTATATATTCATTTCCAAGCCAATAGTTCAAATTATGCTTGGATTCATTTCCCGGTTTAGAATAGTTTGAAATTTCATAATGAACATAGCCATTCTCATTCAAAAAATTTAATGTTTTAATATAGAGTTTTCTTTCCAATTCTTTAGGTATAGGTGTTATTTTTTTCTCTATTGCATCAAGATAAAGGGGTGTATCCTCATGATATTCAAGAGAATACACAGATACATGTTCCGGATTAAGTTTAACTGTTTCCTCAAGTGTATGTAAAAAGTCTCTTTCATCCTCTAAGGGAATTCCCATTATTATATCTATGTTTATATTTTCAAAATTCAATTCTCTCAATGTTCTGAACGAGTCTTTTATTTTCTCTGAGTTATGCACCCTCCCAAGAAGTTTTAATGAGCTATCATTAAAGCTCTGAGCGCCAAGGCTTATCCTGTTGATACCTATTTTTTTATATTCATATAACTTATCATCTCTTATAGTTTCTGGATTAGCTTCTAAAGTGATTTCTATATTTTTATAAAAACTTGAAATTTTGTAGAGAGTGCTGATTATTTTTTCCAAAAGATTAGGTTTTAAAAGACTTGGAGTTCCTCCCCCAAAGTATACTGTCTTTATTTCTCTGTTAAGTAGAAAATCTTTTCGTAAATTTATTTCTTTTATGACCGCATCTATATATTTATTAAACATATATTCTTTCCCAATAATGGAGTAGAAACTACAATAATTGCACTTTTTGATACAGAAAGGAATATGAATGTATACAGATATACTCTTCACTCTATTTTCATTATGGACAGAAAAGCTTCCTGTGGAATTTCAACTCTCCCA
>CAZNRO010000016.1:19806-21601 GCA_964575745.1 uncultured Caldisericota bacterium
TCACTCTATTTTCATTATGGACAGAAAAGCTTCCTGTGGAATTTCAACTCTCCCAATCATTTTCATCCTCTTTTTCCCTTCTTTCTGTTTCTCAAGAAGTTTTCTCTTTCTTGTTACATCCCCACCATAGCACTTTTGAAGGACATTTTTTCTTAATGGTGCTATAGACTCTCTTGCAATTATTTTTCCTTCTATTTTTGCCTGTAGGACCACCTCAAATAGCTGCCTTGGAATTAATTTCCTCATTTTCTGAAGAACTTCTCTTGCCTTTCTATAAGCTTCATCTCTGTAGGCTATAAAGGAAAGAGCATCAACAGTTTTTCCGTTGACAAGTACACTTACCTTCACAAGGTCTCCTTTCTCCCAGGAGACAATTTCATAATCATATGAGCCATATCCCCTTGTGCCTGACTTTAAGGCATCGAAAAAATTCGTGACTATTTTTGAGAGAGGGATCGTATACACGAGAACAACTCTGTTTTCGTCTATGTACTTCATGTCAAGGAATCTTCCCCTTCTATTCTCCAGTATTTTCATCACATTTCCTATAAATTCAGAAGGAGTAACAATTTTTATTCTGGCAATAGGCTCGAGAGCCTCCTTTATTTTTACTGGATCAGGAAATTTTGATGGTGAGGTTATTTCTATTTCATCACCATTTTTAAGAACTGCTCTATATTTAACACTGGGGTAGGTTACTATAATCTCCTCTCCGTATTCTCTTTCCAGCCTCTCCTGTATAATTTCCATGTGAAGTGAACCAAGAAATCCACATCTAAAACCAGAACCTAAAGCATCAGATTCTTCAGGTTCATATACAAAGGATGGATCGTTAAGATAGAGTTTATCCATGGCTTTTCTTAAATCTTCATAGTTATCCTGGATTACTGGGAATATGCTTGCAAATACCACTGGTTTCATTTTTCTAAAACCGGGCATGGGTTTTGTATCGGGATAATCTGCTTCAATTATAGTATCTCCTACATTTACATCCTTTGTATCTCTTATCAATGCAGCAAAATACCCAACTTCTCCTGATTTAAGCTCTTCTCTTGGTACAAGGTTTAACTCAAAAACACCCACTTCTATAACTTCAAATCCCTTTTTGTTAGAGTAAAACATTATCTTCATTCCCTTTTTAATAATTCCTTCAAAAATTCTTACGTGAACAATTACTCCTTTGTACTGATCATAGTGGGAATCAAAAATCAAAGCTTTTAGAGGTTTCTCATAGTTAACTTCAGGTGGAGGTACTTCTTTTATTATTCTTTCTAATAATTCTCTTACCCCGTCACCTGTTTTGGCACTCACAAGCGAAACATCTTTAACACCTGTAAGATTTATTAGGTCCTTTTCTACTTCATCCAGCATTGCAGCTGGAAGGTCAATTTTGTTGATAACAGGAATAACTTTTAACCTATTCTCCTTTGCAAGAAGATAGTGAGAGAGAGTTTGAGCTTCAATTCCCTGTGTGGCATCCACAAGAAGAAGTGCACCTTCACATGCTGAAAGACTCCTTGAAACTTCATAACTAAAGTCAACATGCCCCGGTGTGTCTATTAGATTAAAAATAAATTCTTCCCCACTTTTTGATCTATATTTCAATCTTACAGGATGAGCCTTTATTGTTATTCCTCTCTCCCTTTCAAGGGACATTTGATCCAGCGCCTGTCCCTCTTCAAGTAAAGGGGATTTAAGTCCACAAATTTCGAGAAATCTATCTGCAAGAGTGGATTTTCCATGATCTATATGAGCTATGATGGAAAAATTTCTGATATTCATATTCTAAATTATA
>CAZNRO010000017.1:0-19014 GCA_964575745.1 uncultured Caldisericota bacterium
CTCTAAATGTGAAGGTTGTATTTTTAATAGTTCTTACAGATCCAAAGGAGCAGGTAAGCTTACTTAGAGAATTAGTTCAGATACTTCAGAAACATGAATGCATAGATAAACTATTGAAAGCGAGTAGTTTAATTGAGGTTAAAAAAATTTTATTAAATTTTTTAAACTTTAAAAAATTTTATTAAATTTTAAGGAGGGAAAAAATGGATTGGCTTAGTATATTTAAGTATTTGCTAGACTTGGGATCAAGTGTACTGGTTCCAATAGTGATATTTTTTCTAGGTTTAATTATAGGTATGAAACCAGGCAAAGCACTTAAATCAGCTGTATTGATAGGAATAGCGTTCGCGATGATCAATGTTCTTTTGGGTGCTCTATTCGGTAGTGTGGTTCCGGCTTCTAAGGCAATTATTGAAGCAACTCATGGAAAAGTGAACTTGGATATAATAGATGTTGGCTGGGCTGCTGCTGGAACTATAGCATTTGCTACTCAATTTGGTTTATTAATAATCCCTGTAGCGTTTGTAGTTAATTTAATTATGTTAGCTTTTAAATTAACGAAGACATTTAATGTAGACATATGGAATTTTTGGCATTTCGCTTTCATAGGAGCTATTGTTCAATTTGCTACTGGTAGCTTCTGGCTTGGTTTGGTAGCTGCAATAATACTCGAAGTCTTGAGTTTAATAGGTGCCGATTTGACTCAGAAGAAACTATCAAATTTTGTTGGAATCCCCGGTGTTTCATTTACTACATCTCCTTTAATCGGTCAATGGCTGTACACCGTCGTTGTAGATAAGGCTTTATGTGCTGTATTCCCTTTTCTTAAAAGAGTTAAACTTACTCCTGAAAAAATTCAGAAGAAATTGGGTGTTTTTGGTGAATCAACTATTATAGGGTTAATAGTGGGTGCTTTACTTGGAGTGCTTGCTCATTACTCATTAAAAGATACTCTTCAACTCGCAATAATGGTAGCAGCAATCATGCTGGTATTTCCTAGGATAGTTAAAATATTAATGGAGGGACTGGTTCCATTATCTGAAGTTGCGAAAACAACTTTTGCCAAAAAGTTTAAAGGTAGAGAGTTCTTTATAGGAATAGATTGGATAGTCTTAATGAAACCTCTTCACATTACATTAGGACTTATTTTTATTCCCATAACCCTTCTTTTAGCTTTTGTGCTTCCAGGGATGCATGTGTTGCCTATGGCTGATTTGCCATTTGTTTTTGCTTTTGTATGGATAATCGTTCCTTACACTGAGCAGGATTTCTTGCGTTCATTTATCCTTGGGATTATAGCTATAATAGGAGGTTTATATATAGCCCAGTGGATTGCCCCTTCTTTTACTGAAGCTGCAAAGACAGCTGGAGTCCAATTTCCTGAGGGAGCAAAAATGATAACAAATGTTTTTAAAGGCTGTGATTATCCAAGCGCTGCTATATTCGGTATATTTAAGGTTCTATTTGGGAGATAAAAATTAAGATGGAGAAAAAATATAGAATTCTTATTTTATGCGCTACCTCAATTGCTACTTCAACAGCCATAGCAGAAAGATTGAAAGAGGCATTTAGGGATTCTGGATTAAATGTGGAGATTACTCAAGGAAAGGGCGCAGACTATATACCCCAAGCTGCAACTTTACATGAAAAATTCGATTTGGTAATTTCCACAGTTGACTTTCCGAAAGATGTAAAAGTTAATGTTGTTAATGGTGTTCCTTTTATTACAGGCATCGGCGAGGAAGAGGTCATTAAGAAAATCTTTGAAATTTTAGAACAAGAGGGAGGTAATGATTAATGCTTATTAAACAATTAAGAGAGGAAATAGTGGAGTACGGGAGGAAGATGAGAAATTCTTCTCTTGTTTCAGGTACATGGGGTAACATATCTGCAAGAGATTGTAAAACAGGCCTAATAGCTATTACTCCTACTTCAAAAGAATATAATAAACTTACAGCAGAAGATATTACTGTTTTAGATGAATCTGGAAATATGATAGAAGGAAAGTATCCTCCTTCTAGTGAAAAGCCAATGCATGTACTAATTTATCAAGAGAAAAAAGATGTTTTTGCAATAGTGCACACGCACTCTAAATTTGCAACCGCTTTCTCGGTAGCATTAAAAGAGATTCCTGTTGTTATTGTTGATTTGGCAATGTTTGTAGGGAGCTCTGTAAAGATTGTAAAGTTTAAAAGACCCGGCACTAAAGATTTAGGTAAAGAGGTAGTAAATGTTTTGAAAGATAGCAAAACGAGTGCTGTATTACTCCAAAATCATGGAGTTCTTACGGTAGGACCCTCATTAAAAGTAGCTTTTAGTGCAGCTGTGTCTGTTGAAGATGCAGCTGAGGTTTATTTTCGTTCCTTAATGCTAGGTAACTATACAGTAATATCCAAAGAAGAGACTAGGTATTTGAGAAATCTTATTTTGCACAAAGGAGGCAAAAATGAAACAAACTGAGATAAATGAGTTAATTCTTTTACCAGAATCTCTAAATAGAGAAGATTACGTGATAGGTACTTACCTTATAGAGACCAATAGAGATGCAGATATTTTAGAGAGATCAGTTGCTATTGCTTTAGAGCAATCTACTGGAACTTGGGTGAGAGTCCCTCAAGAAAGTGATGAGATAAGGGTGAAATACGCTGCTAAAGTTATAGGGGTATATGAAATTCCTGATTACGAAATCTTATTGCCAAAACAGGTTGAATTAAGATATTTTATAATTCAAATAGCGTTTCCTCATGTTAATTTTGAAAATCAGATCCCACTTTTACTTACTACTACAGTAGGTAATTTAGCCTGTTTAGGTAGGATAAAACTTTTAGATTTAGAATTTCCAGAGAAATTTTTGAGAAACTTTAAAGGACCTAAGTTTGGTATTGAGGGGATAAGAAAATTATTAGGAGTATTTAATAGACCTCTTCTAAATAATATGATAAAACCCTGCACCGGTATAACTCCAGAGACAGGTGCGAAATTAGCTTACGAAGCAGCTTTAGGGGGTGTCGATATAATAAAAGATGATGAGTTACTTGGCGGGAGCCCAAGTTTTAACAATTTAAGGCAACGTGTAAAAAAGTATATGGAAGCTATCAAAAAAGCCGACGAAGAGAAAGGAGAGAGAACACTTTATACTGTGAATATTACGGATAGTGCAAAAAATCTTAAAGATAATGCTCTTAAAGCTATTGAGGCTGGAGCTAATGCCATAATGGTAAACTACTTAACAGTAGGACTCTCAAATGTTAGGAAATTAGCTGAAGATCCTGAGATTAACATTCCTATTTTAGGCCACGGTGATTTCGGTGGAGCTGTATATTCCTCTCCTTATTCTGGTGTGAGCTCGCCCTTAATAATGGCTAAACTTGCTAGGATAGTAGGTGTGGATATGCTTATAGATATCGTGCCTTATGGAAAAGTACCACTCCTTAGAGAAAAATATCTTCGTATTGCTCAAACTTTAGTAAGCGGATTGTATCATATAAAAAAAGTATTCCCAATTGCTGCTGCAGGAGTGCATCCAGGAATGGTTCCTAAAATAATTGAAGATTTAGGACTTGATTGTGTTCTTGGGGTTGGTGGCGCAATTCATGGTCATCCTATGGGTGGAGTAGCTGGAGCAAAAGCGATGAGACAAGCTATGGAAGCAGCTCTAACTGATATCCCACTAGAAGAATATGCCAAGATGCACAAAGAATTAAGAGTGGCTATAGATAAGTGGGGTATATATAATCCAGAAATTAACATTTTTAAATCCATAAAGGATTAGGAGAATAAAATGAAAACAAGAATAGCAATGTGGTATGCTCCTATGGATTTGAGATTAGAAGAGAAAGAAATAGGGTTGCTTCAAGAGGGGGAAATTCTTGTAAATGTAAAAGCAGCTCTAACATGTGGTACAGATGTCAAGATATACAAACGTGGGCATCCCTTGATTACACCCCCCTTTCCTTTAGGACATGAATTTTCTGGCATTGTAGTAGATGTAGGAAAGAATGTTGATAAGTCACTTATAGGAAAAAAAGTCGTTACTTCAAATGTTGCTTCGTGCCATAGGTGTTTTTATTGTAAGAGAAGATTAGAGAATCTATGCGAGAAACATGAAGTTTTATATGGTGCCTTTGCAGACTACATTAAAATCCCAAAAATGATAGTAGAACAAAATCTCCAAATATTGCCAGAGGATATGGATTTCATAACAGCTTCTTTAGTAGAGCCTTTATCTTGTGCGCTCCATGGAATAAATAGAGCTAATATTAATATAAGCGATACAGTCTCTATAATAGGAGCAGGTCCTATGGGATTACTGATGACTCAATTATGTAAGCTGAGAGGAGCTACTGTTATCGTGGTCGATAAAAGTCAGCCAAGATTGGATATAGCAAGACAATTAGGTGCAGACTATATAATTAATGCGGATAATGTAGAAGATGTGGTAACAGAAGTTAGAAATTTAACTCTAGAAGGAAAGGGTGTTGATGTAAGTATAGAAGCTGTGGGGTTACCTGAAACGTGGGAAGAAGCAACTAAATTTCCTAGAAAAGGTGGAACAGTAATTTTATACGGCGGATGTGCATCAGGTACAAAAATTTCTATTGATACTGAGTTAATTCATTATTCAGAATTGACCGTTAAAGGATCGTTTAATACCACAGCTTATGAAATTGAGGTTGCTTTCAATCTACTTAGGAGAAAAGAAATCTTGGCTGAAAATTATGTATCTGGTAAATTCCCATTAGAAGATGTTGAAAGAGCTCTTGAAATGCATATGAAGCAGCAGGGAATTAAATATGCTATTATTCCCTAAAGAAAGTTAAGTAAAAATGGAATTAGGATTAAGAGATAAGGTTGCTTTAGTGATAGGTGCTACAGGAGGGATAGGGAAGGCCATTTCCCTATCCCTCGCTAAAGAAGGTACCAATATAATTATACATTACTATAAAAATATAAAAAAAGCTAAAGCAATCAAAGAAGAATTAGATGAAATTGGTGTAAAGTCGATTATGCTGAAAGGAAATGCCAGTAAACTGGATGACTGTAAATACATTATAAGAGAAGGTTTAGAGTATTTTAAGAAAATAGACATTCTTGTTATTGCTCTGGGAATGTGGCCCAACGAGAGCTTCTTAACTGCATCTGAGGAACAATGGAATCAACTAATGGATATAAATTTGAAAAGTGTATATCTTTTAATTAAGGAGATTTTGCCTCATATGATCAAGCAAAAAGAGGGTTCAATTATAGCTATAGGTTCTGAATGTGCTTGGTTAGGTTCTACATCTGGCAGAGCGGATTATGCAGCTTCTAAAGCTGGTTTAGTTGCTTTATCTAAGACTGTTGCTAAAAAAGTTGGAGAATTCAATATTAGAGTTAACGTAGTTGCGCCAGGTATTATTTATACTGATATGTCAAAAAGTGAGATAGACAAGAAGCATGATAAATATATTGAGAGAATACCATTAGGATATATAGGAAAACCAGAAGATGTCGCAGATGTAGTTACTTTTCTTGCCTCAAATAAGGCTCGATATATTACAGGTTCTACAATCCATATTAATGGTGGAATGCTAATGCTATGAAAGGAGATTAATTATGGAAAAGAATTCTCTTTTAAAAGAAGTGAAAGTTAAAGTGACAAATGAGGCAGGTCTTCATGCAAGACCTGCCTCTGAGTTTGTTCAAGCTGCAAAGAAGTTTAAATCAACGATTCGAGTAATCAAAGATGGAGTAGAGGCAGATGCTAAAAGTATAATATCTGTTTTAAGTTTAGGTGTAGAGAAAGGAATGGAGATAAGCATAATAGCTGATGGAGAAGACGCAGAAGAGGCGATTAAAGAGCTTGTGAATATTATTAAGAAAAATGGTGATGGAAGTTAAAAATTATACACTCCAAGGTATTGGAATTATTCAAAATGTAATTATAGGGAAAGTTTTTCTTTATTTACCAGAAAAACTAATAATTGGCAAAAGTAAACAGAAAATTAATACCAAAGAAGAGCTTGGAGTTCTCGAGAAAGCTGTAGAAAAGTCAAAATTACAAATAAAAAGTTTAATGGATCGTATTAAAGGTAAAATATCTAAGAAAGATTTAGACATTTTTAACTCCCACCTTCTTATATTAGAGGATCCAATTTTTCTGTCAAAGGTTAAAGAATATATAAATAATGATGGATTATCTGCTGAAAATGCTGTTAAAAAAACGGAGAATTATTTGGAAGATCTGTTTAGTCATGTGGAAAGTAATTATATAAGGCTAAGAATAAATGACATAAAAGATGTTTGTGATAGGGTGATAAGGAATATTTTAGGTAAGCCGAAACCTGATCTTTCTTCTTTACCATATCCGGCAATTGTTGTTGCTGAAGACCTTACACCATCAGATACTGCAATTTTGGATAGAGAGAATGTTTTAGGTTTTGCTACCGATAAAGGCAGTTTAACATCCCATACTGCAATTCTTGCAGAAGCCTTGAGTATACCTGCAGTTGTTGCCCTGAAAGAAATTACAAAGAAAGTAAAGAATGAGGATACTCTAATCTTGGATAGCGAAGATGGGATTGTTGTTGTTAATCCAGATGAAGAAATATTAGAAAAGTATAAGGAAAAGAAAAAAGAAATTATCAGAAAAAAAGCCCTATTGGATGAAGTAAAATTTCTTCATGTTTTTACTAAAGGTGGGAAGAAAATAGAAATATCTGCCAATATAGGAAAACCAGAGGAGGCAGATATAGCTCTAAAGAATGGAGCAGAAGGTGTCGGTTTATTTAGAACTGAATTTCTCTTTTTGAATAGAAGAGAGCCTCCATCCGAGGAGGAACAATTTGAAGCCTACAAAAATGTTCTTGAAAAATTTAAAGATAGGCCTGTTATTATAAGGACTCTTGATATAGGAGGAGACAAGCAGATTCCTTACTTGAATTTAGAGAAAGAATTAAACCCATTTTTAGGTATAAGAGCAATAAGGTTGTGTCTTAAGAGAAAGGATTTATTTAAAACTCAACTTAGGGCTATACTGAGAGCAGGAATTTATGGGAATGTTAAAATAATGTATCCAATGATTGCTGTAAAAGAAGAGATTATAGAGGCAAATAATGTACTTGAGGAGGTTAAGGAAGAATTAAAGAAAGAGGATAAAAAATTTAAGGAAAACATAGAAGTAGGAATAATGATTGAGATACCCTCTGCAGCTTTAATGGCTGATGAACTTATAAAATATGTTGATTTCTTCAGTATAGGAACAAATGATTTAATTCAATATACATTTGCTGCTGATAGAACAAATGAGAATCTCTTATATCTTTACAGACCTTTAAGCGATGCTGTTTTAAAATTAATTAAATTAGCCATAGATGCTTCTCATAAGTATGGGAAATGGACAGGCGTTTGCGGAGAAATGGCAGGGGATACAAAAGCAATTCCAGAACTCATAAAGTTAGGAATTGATGAGCTAAGTATGTCACCTCAAAAAATTCCAAAAGCAAAACTTACTATAAAGAATTTAGATTAGTCTTCGTCTCCTTTTATCTTTCTGACTGCTATTTTTATGACTGATTTTGCTATATCTTTATACATTTTGAATCTCCACTTTCTCCCCTTTTCTTTACCCACCTTCTCTTCCTTCATTAATTGAGTGACTCCCTCAAGGATGACGTATCTTACCTTTATTTTGTTGCTCCAGAAATACTCTGTTAATACAATTTCAAATCCGTATCTTACATTTGGATCATAAGAAAAGTTTTCCCACACTTCCCTCGTTAGTGCCCTTTGACCCGAAAGGAAAGGAGTTATCTTATGCGAAAAATCTGTTAAGAATCTCCCTTTTTCAAAGATTCCACATGTGGTTACAGCCTCTCCCTCGATTATAGGTCTTATAAGTTCTGTAATGTGGTTTGGTTCAAGACCAATTAAGTCTGCATCTAAGAAAATGATTATATCACCTTCGCTTGCCTTTACTCCTTCATAATACGCCCATCCCTTTCCCTTGTTTTGATTAAAGTTTATAACTTTAGCCCCCCTTTTCTTTGCTATAATTGGAGTTCTATCAGTGGAAGCGTCGTTAACGACAATTACTTCATCAACAAAAGGATTATTCCTTGCAGTTTCAACGACTCCTCCTATGGTTTTTTCCTCATTAAAGGCAGGGATTATAACACTAACTTTCATATATTTCTTTCCTTAGAAACTCCTCTATATCTTCAGGTTTTACTTTAAAGACTTCTCCATCTTCTCTCCTTTTAACCTCTATTAAGCCGTCTTTCAGGTAACCTTTTCCAAATATTAGCTTATAGGGAAAGCCAATTAAATCAGCATCTTTAAACTTTTCTCCAGGCGAAAGGGGTCTATCCTCATAAACAACTTCAAAGCCACTATGGAGGAGCTTTTCATAAATTTCCTTTGAATCCACAAGAATTTTTTCATCCTCTTTTAATGGAATAATAATAATATGGTATGGCGCAATTTCCTTTGTCCACACAATTCCCTTATCGTCATGATACTGCTCAATAGTTGCAGCAATTATTCTTGCCATTCCAATTCCATAGCAGCCCATTATAAAGGGTTTTAGTTCCCCTTCCTTTGTTTGAAAATATGCCTTCATACTCTCTGAATATCTTGTTCCAAGCTGAAATGTATGACCCAATTCAATCCCAATTTTCTTTTTAAGAGGAGAACCGCAGACTGGGCAGAGATCTCCCTCTTTCACTTCCCTTATATCAATGATTTCTTCTGACTTAAAATCTCTTCCAAAAGAAACACCTTTATAATGATAATCTTTCTTATTTGCTCCTGCTATTCCGCCCTTCATCCCCTCTATCCTTTTGTCCACTATTATTCTTCCATTAAATCCAATAGGACCTGTGAATCCAAGTGGAGCACCTGTATGTTTTTCTATCTCCTCTTCTGTGGCAAGTCTAATTTCTTTGGCTTTCAGGTAGTTTTTGAGTTTAACCTCGTTTATCTCATCATCTCCCCTAACTATGGCAAGCACTGGTTCTCCATCAACAATGTAAAGTATGGATTTGAGAAGCCTGTTGGCTGAAACTTTGAGGAAATCAGATACTTCTTCCACCTTTTTTATGTTTGGTGTGTGTACCAACTCAAGCGGTTCATCCTTCCCTTCTTCTGGTTTTATAAGTTTGCTCTTTGCTGCCTCTACATTTGCTGCGTATCCACACTTTTCACACACAACAAACTCACATTCTCCTATTTCACTTTCAGCGACAAATTCATGGGAGACTTTTCCACCTATTGCTCCAGAGTCAGCTTCAACAGGAATGTATTTTAACCTGAATCTATCAAATATTTTCTTATATGCATTAAATATCTCCTCATAGGATTCTGAAAGAGAGTCCCATGAATCATGAAATGAGTAGAGGTCCTTCATCAAGAATTCCCTACTCCTCATAACTCCAAATCTCGGTCTTATTTCATCCCTAAACTTGGTTTGAATCTGGTATAAAAGTATAGGCAGGTTCTTATAAGAGTTTACCGTGTTTTTAACAATTAAAGTTACTATCTCCTCATGGGTTGGGCCAAGGCAGAAGTCTCTTCCTTTTCTATCCTTTAATTTAAAGAGCTCATCTCCGTAAACATCCCACCTACCTGTTTCATCCCACGGTTCTTTTGGAAGGAGTGCAGGCATCAGAAGTTCCTGAGCACCAATTCTATTCATTTCCTCCCTCACTATGTTTATTACTTTGTTCAGGACCCTGAAACCAAGGGGAAGAAATACATAAATTCCTGAACTAATCTGCCTTATAAGTCCAGCTCTAAGCATTAATTTATGACTTATGCTTTCAGCATCGCTTGGATCTTCTCTTAATGTTGGAACAAACATTTTAGATAGAAGCATCTTTCACCTCACTAAATATAAGTTTTTTTAACTCATCAACTGCATCTTTTTCCTCAATAAATTTTATTTTCATTCCTTTTTTAAATAGAAGTATCTTTCCTCTTGTTAAAGCAATTCCATAATCTGCTTGTCCTGCTTCTCCCAGAGCGTTAACTTCACATCCCATAACCGCAATCTTTACTGGAATTTTAAGATTACCTAACTCCTTTCTGATCCTTTCAAGAATTTTATCAAAATTTTTATTACATCTTCCACACTTCGGACAGGCTATTATCTCAACTCTTTCTCTCTTCCTTAAACCAAGGTTTTCAAGGATGAGTCTTCCCACTCTAACTTCATGACTTGATGAACCTGTGAGAGATACCCTTATGGTATCTCCAATTCCTTCCATTAACAAGTATCCAATGGCTATACTGGATTTAATTAATCCCTCGTCTCCACCTCCCGTTGCTGTAACTCCAAGGTGAATTGGATATGGAAATATTTCTTTCATCTTTCTGTATGTTTCTATGGTTAGCTTTACATCTGGAGATTTTGCAGATAGAACTATATCTTTAAAAGAAAGATTTTCAAGTATAGAAACCTCCCTTTTTAAAGATTCAATGAGATCATCTGAGGTTATCTTCCCCTTTTTCCCTTCATACACAAGTGAACCAGAGTTTACACCAACCCTTATAGGAATTTTCATTTCCTTTGCCTTCTTTACAATTCTCTCTATGTCTTTTCTATTTCTTATATTTGACGGATTCAGTCTTATTTTCTTTACTCCAGCATCCATTGAGAGTATTGCAAGATCTGGGTTAAAGTGTATGTCGGCAATTACTGGAACAGGACTTCTTTTGACTATCTCTCTTAAACCATCTATACTTTTTCTATCGGGAACAGCAACTCTTACGAGAGAAGCACCCTCTTCAACCATATCTTCTATTTCTTTAAGGACTGCTTCCGCATCATTGGTATCACTTTTTGTCATTCCTTGAAGGATAATTTCCTCTCCCCCTATAATTACATTTCCAACATAAACTTTCTTTTTCATTTAAAGAATCTTAGGATATCAAAAAATGTTATTACAAATAGTAAGCCAATGAGAATTATATAACCTATAAAGTGAACAACATTTTCCTTTTCAGGGGGGACCCTTCTCTTTGTTATGGCTTCGTAAAGGATGAACATGAGTCTTCCACCATCAAGGGCTGGAATGGGGAGTAAGTTTGTAACTCCAAGGGCAAGACTTATTACTCCAGTAAACCATATAAAGGCTATACCACCTGCCTGTTTTCCCACATCTGCAGTGAATTTAACTATACCCACAGGGCCGGCAATTCCAGACACATTACCCCTCACTATCATTCTCAATGACAGAGCTACAAGGGTTAGTATTCGCCATATCTCTTTAAGTGCAAGCCAGAACGCCTCAAAGATGTTTACTTTTTCAAAATCACTTACTATACCGATTATCCATCTACCATCCTCTGATTTTACAGGTTTTATATTAAAAGAAAGAATCTTTCCTTCTCTCTCAACTTTAATTACAATCTCTTCTCCGTTGCTTCCACTTATTTCATTTATCACATCTTCCCACGATTTAATTTCAACTCCATTTATCTCAACAATTTTATCTCCTGCTCTTATACCCGCTTCATATGCAGGTAAATCCTTGGTTACATCTTCTAATTTCGTCGAGAGATGGGAGATATCTCCATAAACAGAATATGTAAGAAAGAATATAAGGACTGCGATGATTATATTCATGACGGGACCCGCAAGTATTGTGAGTAGCCTTTTTGAAACAGGTTTGGCATAGAAGCTATCCGGATCCTCACTTTCTCCTTCCTCACCCTTTATCTTCACATAGGCAAGGAAGGGAATCAGTCTTATACTATACTGGGTCTCATCCTTTTTGTAAGATATTACCTTTGGACCAAAACCAAGGGAGAATTCTTCAACAGCAATACCACTTCTCTTTGCTGCAAGAAAATGCCCATACTCGTGAGCTATAGCCATAAAAGATAATGCTACTATTGCAAGTATTATGTACAATGCTTCACCTCTCTTTCTATAATATCTCTTACTTCCATCTTCAGTTCTTCAATTATATCAAAGGATAGTTCTCTTTTTTTCACATTATTGTATACCTTTTCAAGCAGTTTCGGTATGTCAAGAAAACCTATTTTTTCTTCAAGAAATAGATTTACAAGTATCTCATCTGCATAGATAATGGATGAAGGCAAAGTTCCACCTTTTTTCCCAGCCTCAACAATTATCTCAAAGCAGGGATAATTTTTTTTATTAAAGGGATAGAATGATAGATTCTTATTAAATTTAAATCTCTTAAAGTCATTTTCTACTCTATCAGGATAGGTTAAAGCGTATTTAATTGGATACCTCATATCTGGATAAGAAAGAAGTGCAAAGATATGACCATCCACCATTTCTATCAAAGAGTGAATTATACTCTCTCTGTGAATCACAACATCGATTTTTTCAAAAGGGAAATTGAAAAAGAGATGTGCCTCTATAACCTCCATTCCCTTGTTAAACAAAGTGGACGAATCTATCGTTATCTTTTTCCCCATTTTCCATGTTGGGTGTTTCAGTGCATCTTCTGGTTTTACATTTATTAACTCATCCTGATTTTTACCAAAAAAGGCACCTCCCGATGCTGTAAGTATAATTTTTTCCACCTCTTTCCTCTTTTTGTTCTCAAGAAGCTGAAATATTGCTGAATGCTCTGAGTCAATAGGAATGAGAGTCTCTCCTCTACCCTCCAGTTCTTCTACTATAAGTTCACCTCCAGCAACAAAAGATTCTTTATTGGCGATAAAGACTCTTTTTCCATGTTTTATGGAGAGAATAATCCATTTTATGTCATCAATTCCGCTGGAAGAGAAAAAGATGGTGTCTATTTCTTTATTTGAAAGAATTTCTTCAAAGCCTTCTTCAAAAGAAAGAGTTTTTGCTTCTGTATTTTCTTTAAGAATATCTATTTTCTCTTTGTCTCTAATTAAAATATATTCTGGTTTACATTCTTTCCATATTTTAACCAGCCCTTCTGTGTTTCCTCTTGCTGAAATACCAGAAAGTCTGTATCTATCCTTTAGATTCTTTAATACATCAATGGTTTGAGTTCCAATTGATCCAGTTGCGCCTACAATAAAAATGTTTCTCATAATAGATAAAATAACACAGGTATGGTAAATATAAAACTGTCAATTCTATCCATGATACCACCATGACCCATAATTATGTTTCCAGAATCCTTTACATTGAATTTCCTTTTTATAAGAGATTCAAATATATCTCCAAGAAAGGATAGGAGGACTATAATAACAGATATAAGGATAGATTTTAGAGGAGAAAAGAAACCAAATATAAGAGAAGAAGAAAAAAGGAATATGGAGACCACAATCAAACTCCCTATAAGACCTTCATAACTTTTGCCAGGAGAAATTTTTGGAACAATTCTTCTCTTTCCAAATTTCTTACCCAAAAAGTATGCAGAAACATCATCAATCCATATCGAAATAAGAATTATAAGAGAGATGTAAAACCCCTTCTCTTCTCTGATCATATAAAAGAAGGAGAGTGGAATTGATGTTATAACCATAAATGTAAATGGATATAATATGTTTTTTTCCAGAAATTCTTTCCCTTTTTTATCTATCAAAAACAGGATGAATGTGTAGAGGAGTAGTAAGATTAAGGAGAGACCTTTTCTTATGAAAAACGGGATAAGTACAGAAGGTAGGTAGAAAAAATTTTTATTTTCAGAGATGGTCAGAAGTTCATATAAAGATATTATAGATAGAAATATAAGAAAAAATAAAAAGTAATATTTCCCAAGATAAAGGAAAATAAGGAAAGGAATACCAAAGTATGCTGCTCCTATGATTCTTTTCTTTGTTTCAGATAGCGCCAAACTTTCTTTTCCTCCTTTCATACTCTTTAAGAGCTTTCTCAAATTCAGATTCATCAAAATCGGGCCACAGGGTCTCTGTGAAGTATAATTCTGTGTAAGCAAGTTGGTATAGGAAGAAATTGGATATTCTTTTCTCTCCCGAAGTTCTAATCAAAAGATCTGGATCTTGGAAGGGAAATGTAAGGAGATATTTCTTGAAACTTTCTTCATCTATTTTTTCTTTCTTTTCTTTAATGATTCTATTAACAGCCTGAACTATATCGTATCTTCCACCATAGTTTAAAGCAATAAGGAGATTCATCTTCTCATTTTCTTTAGAAAGATTTTCTGCCCTCTCCATTCTTTCAAGGACAAAATCAGGGATTCCCTCTCTCTTTGATAAAAATTTTATTCTTATTCCCCTATCTATTAATTCATCAAACTCTCTATCTATTGTTTCTTTAAAAAGATTCATAAGGAACATCACTTCTTCCCTTGGTCTTTTCCAGTTTTCTGTTGAAAAGGAAAAAAGGGAGAGTGTCTTTATTCCTTTTTTGTAAGCAAACTCAACAGATCTTCTTACAGCTTTTACTCCCTCTCTATGGCCAAAGACTCTTGGAAGACCTCGTCTTTGTGCCCATCTTCCATTCCCATCCATTATTATGGCAACGTGTTGTGGTATTTTATACTTCTCTTTCAATTATTGCTCCCTCTGGACATTCTTTTATGCATATTCCACAGTATATGCACCTATTCAAATTTATTTGGAAACTATCATCTCTCTCAATTATTGCTTCAACTGGACAATTCTTCAGGCATTCTCTGCATTTATTACATTTGTCCTTTAGTATTTCTATTATGTGCACCCTTTATCCCAGAATATCCTTTTCCTTTGCTTTTTCGTGCTTTGATAAAATTTCGTTGTATTTATCCGTTAATTTCTGAATTTCCTCTTGATATCTATGACTTTCATCTTCAGAAATTTTCTTATCCTTTTCCGCCTTCCTTATCTCCTCTATTGCATCCCTTCTTATATTTCTTATAGATATTCTCCTCTCTTCGGTGAGTTTTTTTACAAGTTTCACAAGTTCCTGTCTTCTCTCTTCAGACAGAGGGGGAAAGAAAATTTTTATTATGTTTCCCTCAAGTTGAGGATTTAATCCAAGGTTTGCCTGTTGTATTGCCTTTTCCACATCTTTAATAACATTTTTATCCCATGGTTCTACAATGACAGTTTGAGGGTTTACTACACTTATACTTGCAACTTGATTTAAAGGAACATGTTGTCCGTAGTATTCAACCCTTACCTCTTCAAGAATTACAGGATTTGCTTTACCAAGTCTTATTTTAGCAAATTCCTCAAGAAGGTTCTTTTCCACCTTTTTCATCTTTCTCTCTGTTTCTTTTATAAGCTCTTTCATTTTTAACCTCCCTTTATAATTGTTCCTTCTTTCTCAAACACAGCCTTATAAATTGAGTCAGGTTTTTTAATGTTAAAAACAATAACTGGGATTTTGCTATCCCTTGATAGGGAAATTGCGGTGGGATCGAGTGCTCTTAAGTTTCTTGCAAGAAACTCTGTAAATGTTATTTCTTTTAATAGTTTCGCTTCCTTATGTTTATGAGGATCCTCTGAATATACCCCATCCACATTTGTTGCTTTAAGAATTACCTCCGCTCCAATTTCTGCTGCCCTTAAAGCAGCTGCTGTGTCTGTTGTAAAGAAAGGATTTCCTGTTCCTGCTGCAAATATTACAACTCTTCCCTTTTCAAGATGTCTTATAGCCTTTCTTCTTATATAGGGTTCACAGACTTCCATTATATTTATTGCAGATTGAACTCTTACAACAATTCCCATCTTCTCAAGTACTGACTGAAGTGCCAAAGCATTCATTACAGTAGCAAGCATCCCTATGTAATCAGCAGTTGATCTATCCATACCCATTTTTTCCCACTCACTACCTCTCCATAGGTTTCCTCCACCTATAACAATGGCGACTTGAACCCCCCTCTCTGTAAGTTTCTTAATCTGTTCTCCAATATACTCAAGAAACTTTAAATCTACACCAAACTTCTTTTCTCCTAAAAGTGATTCCCCAGATATTTTAAGGAGTATCCTCTTATACGACATAGATTATTCTTCTCCAATTTGAAACCTTACAAATCTTTTTACCACTATATTTTCTCCAAGTTTGGAAATGTATTCTTTTATAAGATCCTGAACTTTTATCTTTTCGTCCCTTATATAGGGAAGTTCAAGAAGGCAGTGTTTTGCATAGAAGTCATTGAGCTTTCCTTCTATTATCTTCTCAATTATGTGAGGTGGTTTATTCATCTCCTTAAGTTGCTCTCTAATTATCTCTTTCTCTTTTTCAATTATCTCCTGAGATACATCCTCTCTACTTATGTATTCTGGTGCATCAAAGGCAATTTGAAGACACAGTTCATTTGCCAGTTTTTTAAAATCATCTGTTCTTGCAACAAAATCTGTCTCACAGTTTAATTCAATCATTACTCCAATTTTACCGCCAAGATGGATGTATGAATGTACTATTCCCTCTTTGGCTTCTCTACCCATCTTCTTTTCAGCCCTTGCAAGCCCCTTCTTCCTTAAATACTCAATGGCTTTTTCTATATCTCCACCGGTTTCCACGAGAGCTTCCTTACAATGAGAAACTCCTGCTCCGGTTTTTTCCCTTAATTCTTTAATTAAATCCATACTAATCTTCATTCTTTTCCTCCTTTATCCCTTCTTTATTGTTTTCTTCTCCAGATGCTTCACTCTTTTCCTCTTTACTCTCTTCTTCTTTTCCCTCTTCCATAAATTCCTTTATCTCTTCTTCACTCGTAAGGAACATTTCCTCTACTTCTTCCTCAGGTTTCTTCTCTTCTTCTATAATCTTTCCTTCTCTTCCTTCTATTACCGCATCTGCAATGGCACCTGTTATAAGCCTTATGGCTCTTATTGCATCATCATTGGAAGGAATTGGAATATCTGCATCATCAGGATCACAGTTTGTATCAACCATCGCTATAACTGTAACACCCTTTTTCCTTGCTTCAAGTATTGCGTTTCTGTCCTTCTTTGTATCTGTTACAAATATTGCTCTTGGTATTTTTGTTATTCCTCTCAGACCTCCAAAGAATCTTAAAAGTTTTCTCTTCTCTCTTCTCAACTTTTTTGCCTCTTTAAGAGGAAGTTTATCTATATCCCCTCTCTCATCCATTCTTATTAGTTCTTCAAGTCTATCGATTCTTTTTCTAATTTCAGGAAAGTTTGTGAGAAGTCCACCAACCCATCTCTGGTTCACATAGTACATTCCACATCTCTCTGCCTCTTCTTTCACAATATCCTGAGCCTGTTTCTTTGTTCCAACAAAAATAATTATCTCACCTTCTCTTACAATATTAGAAACATACTCACATGCTCTTTCTATTGCTTCAAGGGTATACCTTAGATCAAATATGTGAATCCCATTTCTTTCCATAAATATGTACTTTTTCATTTTGGGATTCCATCTTTTGGTTTGATGACCAAAATGTGCTCCTACTTCGAGGAGTTGTTTCATGGTTACTTGCATCTTTCTACCTCCTTTAGGTTTTTCCTCCGTCCCTTCATCTTTCCTTCAGACTTCCACATGGGAAGCACCATGAAGAAAATCCAGGACGTGTGGTTTCCATCTCTTTATACCATAAAAACAGGGTTGGGTCAAATTTTATGTTATTTCCACACTCTTTCAGATTTGAATATTTCTTGAAAATAGCCCAAAACAGAAATTGGGGAGTGAATTATTTGATAGAACAAAAGAAACATAAAATATCCAATCTTGTTTCTTCTTATGGTTAAGTTAAGGATTCTGAAAGTTTCCTTCTGCTGGTAATACATTATGATGGAGAAAACAAAATTTAGAGGTATAACAAGTAGTGTGTATGGACCTGCAATATAAAATTTTCCAAATAGAGCAAGTATTACTCCTGGAATCCAGACAAAGGTAAAAACGATATCTATTATTGGAATTAGTATGTCTATTGCAGTAAGATAAGAGATTAGATAGAATGGCTGTTTCCACGGGGGAGCTGATCTTAATCCTTCAAATAGTCCTCTTGCCCATCTTGATCTTTGTTTTACAAACTGTTTAAGTTTTTGAGGCACATCTGTAAATGCAGCAGCAAGAGGTTCAAAGTATACTTTATAACCATTTTTAAAGAAATTCCATGTGAGTACTATATCCTCACCAATAGCGTTTGGCCATCCACCTACTTTCTTTACTATGTCAGTTTTATATAGACTGAAAGCTCCCTGAGCAACAAGTGTTCCCTGATACAAAGCCTGAATCTTTTTAATTGAAGTGATTCCTAAGAAATAATCCCATTCCTGAAGTTTTGATAAAAGATTTTTTCTACTGTTTCTCACAAGAACATGACCTGCAACCGCGCAAACATCTTCTCTTGAGTTTTTTATCCTTGCCACTATATGCTTAATAGCGTCGTCATGCAAGAGAGTATCAGCATCAAGGGTTATAAATAAAGGAGTTTTTATGTGTTTTAATCCTTTGTTTAAAGCATTGCTCTTCCCCTTTTTCTTCTCTTTAAGAATTGAGAGCTCAAGATCCAATTTTTTTGCTGCCATTCTGGCTACTTCTATAGTTTTATCCGTTGAATCATTGTCTACAAGAATGACACTTATTTTTCCTCTGTAGTTCTGTTTCTTTATGTATTTTAAAGTGTTTTCTATTCTTTCCTCTTCATTTCTTGCAGCTATTAATATTGTTATTGGATCGTTTGGGTTTTTATTTCTTAATTTTGGTTGTCTGTCAAGTAGAAGACTTACTGAGACAAAAGCAACTAAGAATCCAGGAGCAAAAGCTACAAATGTTATGATAAACAGAGCAGGTATAAACCCTATAATTTCACTTAAATCGTATAGCCATGGCCGAGCGACTATAATTGAAAATATCACCCAAAGGGATGAGATAGCAATGGAAATCCAAAATTTAGCCATGACGGGGGTGTAAAATTTCTTCCTTTTTAAAATTGATACTGCCATTAAACTTCCTTTCTTACCTTAGTGGACAAAGTATATCATAAATTGAACTTTTGTCAAATTTGTATAGAATCTATTTTTGTAATTTTGAAATTCGGATGACGAAAGGGTGTGTTTCTAATATAATTAGGATATAATATAATAGAAAAATTTTTCATAAAATCTGAAAGGAGGAAGATGTGAGTACCTTAATATTTGGAATTTCATTTCTTGCCTTCG
>CAZNRO010000018.1:0-18996 GCA_964575745.1 uncultured Caldisericota bacterium
GTGATACTGTAGAAAGAGCACTTAGAGAAATAGATAGAAGGATGTATGAGGATAAATATAGAAAGGAGAGTCAGAGATAGCTATCTGAATTTCTATACAACTACTTGCAAGAATTACCGGTTGTTATATAATTACAAGTAGTGATTTACTGCAATACTAAAAAGTAAAAGAGAGAAGAGTGTCAAAATTAGGAGGTGGTTTGAAATGAGAGGAAGTTTAAAGGTAGTGAGTTTAGTAATCATTATTTTACTTGTATTCTCACTTCTTTTGGTTTCCAACTATGGTTGTAAACCTAAAGAGGAAGAAAAGAAAGTTGTTAAAATAGGTTTCATTGGACCACTTACAGGGAAGTATTCAAAGATGGGCATTGGTGGATTAAACTCTTTCAAGTTGGCAGTCATGCAGCAGAACAACTCTGGAAAGAACAAGTATACCTATGAGGTTGTATCATTTGACGATGAGTGCGTTCCACAGAAGGGAGTTGAGGTTGCAACAAAGGCATGTTCAGATCCAGAGATAATAGCTGCTGCTACACACTACTGCAGTATGGTTGCCATAAGCTGCGTAGATGTGTATCACAAGTTTGGACTTCCTGCAATTGTGTGGGGTGCAGTTCTTCCAGATATTACCTACGGAAACGATTATATAGAGGTCAGCCGTGTCAATGGAACACAGGTTGAGCAGAACGAATTCAATGCCCATTTTATGGTTGATGAACTTGGCTTTAAGAAATTCTGCATCATTCATGATACCACAGACTATGGAAGAGGACATCTTAAATACTTCCTTAAAGCTCTTGAGAAGAGAGGTATAGAACCACTCTCCATTGATGGAGTAACAATTGGTCAGAAGGACTTTACCACAATTCTTACCAAGATAAAGGCTTTAAACCCTGAGGTTGTTTATTTTGGTGGATTAACTGCTGAAGGATCCCTTATTAAGAGTCAGATGGACAAGTTAGGAGTAAAGGCTCAATTCCTTGGAACATCTGGCATAAAGAGTGATGACTTTAACACAAGTTTAGGTGAACACGCAGAAGGCACAATATGTATGCTTGATGGAGCACCAATAGAGAAGATGCCAGGAGGATTGGAATTTAAGAAGGCATACGAAGAGGCAGGATTTGATGAGCCATACGAAGCCTACGGACCATTTGCTTACTGCGCTGCAAACATAATAATTAAGGCTATAGAAAAGGTTGGACCAGATAGAGCTAAGGTTGCTGAGGAGATAAACAAGACAGATACAGAGGATATAATTGGAAGGATCCACTTTAACGAGTATGGACAGAACGATGTTCCACTTGTTACTGCATATGTAAGTCAGGATGGACAGTGGGTACCATGGGATGATTCCCTTTATGCAAAAGGAGAAAGGGAGCTTCCAGGCTTTGCCTACAGAGAAGGAAGAGAGTGGGTCAATCCATATCAGGGTCCATAAGATAAATGAATTCTTTAAAAGGGCTGGATTTATCCAGCCCTTTTAATATCAAGTCAATAACTTTTCAAAAAGGAGAGCGGTTATGACTTCAGCATCTATATTTTTACAGATTATATTTAATGGAATAATGCTTGGAATTCAATATTCGCTTATTGCTGTTGGTTTCTCTCTTTTCTTTGGTGTACTTGATGTCATAAATTTTGCCCATGGTGATATCTTTATGCTTGGAGCGTTTGTCAGTCTAATTTTGATAAATGTAACTGGAATGCTCACTGCTTCTGGTGCCGTTTATATATTCCTTCTTATACTGGTCATCATTCTATCAATGATCATAGTGGGTGGTTTAGGTGTGTTCTTTGAAAGAATAGTGGTAAAACCTGTATCTAAGGGACCAACACTTATGAGCCTTGTAGCTACCTTAGGTTTAGGTATAGCAATAAGAGAGGCTGTAAGACTTTTCTATCCAAGAGGAAGTGAAACAAAGAGATTTCCAGAACTCCTTGTTAAGCTATTTCCCGGGAAGGAGGCTATAGAATTTAAAGGCGTTATACTGAGGTATGATAATCTCCTGATTCTTGCTGTTGGTGTTATAGTGGTCATTTTGCTGGCAATCTACATAAACAAAACAAAGATGGGTCTTACAATAAGAGCTGTTGCTCAGGATGCAGAGGCAGCTTCTATGATGGGTGTTAACAAGAATTTAATTATAGATGTTACATTCTTTATTGGTTCAGCTCTGGCAGCCCTTGCAGGTTTCATGAATGGTTTATACTACAACTCAATAATATTTGATATGGGAGCTATGGCCGGAATTGTTGGTTTCTCTGCCGCTGTAATTGGAGGATTGGGTAACATATATGGAGCCATTGTTGGAGGATTTCTCTTTGCTATGGTAGAATCTCTATCTGCAGCGCTTATCCCGAAAGGTTCTGAGTACATGACAGTTATAGCCTTTGCCGTCGTGATTCTCTTCCTTGTCTTCAGACCATCTGGTATTTTAGGCGAAAGAGCTTATGAGAGGGTATAGCCATGAAGAAGGAAAATAGGTTTTTAGATTACATAAAAATAATATTGGTTGAGGTTGTTGCCTTTTTCCTGTTTCTCTTCTTCTTAAAGGTAGAATCTATATGGACAGTTATTGTAGCTATTCTTCTTGTGGCACTTATCTACTTCCTCTCAAAAATATACAAGGAGAAATTCCAAGCTCTTCTTGAGCCATTCTCAAGGTATCAAAATTTTGCCATAGGAGTTCTATTTATCCTGCTCGTTCTCTACCCCATTATAAGTCCACTTATGATTGTTCATAGCACATACTGGACGCTGATTCTTATTCAGACTGGAATCTATATTATGATAGCTCTGGGTCTAAATTTCCAGCTTGGTTCAACAGGTATGATGAACCTTGCAACGGCAGCATTTTATGGAATTGGTGCATATACAGCAGGACTTCTTGCCCTAAAACTTGGCTGGCCAGCTCTCATTACAATTCCTCTTGCAGGTCTTGCAGCAGCTTTTGCAGGACTTCTCCTTGTTATACCTATTTATAAAACGAAGGGGCACTACCTTGCCCTTGTTACACTTGCTTTTGGTTTTATGCTTGTTCTTGCAGCTGACAATATAGAAGTGATTGGTGGACCTCAGGGATTAAAGAACATACCTCCTGTGAATATTTTTGGTTATAGTTTTCTTAACAACATAGGAAATCTCCACTTCTATACAAACTATTACTATCTTGTGCTTGCCCTTCTTGGTATAACAATTCTTGTCTTTGCAAGGCTGTTCAACTCGTGGGTAGGTTTAACATCTGCCTATATAAGAGATGACGAACTCGCAGCAAAGGGTTGTGGAATAAATACAAACTTCAGGAAACTCATAGTGTTTGTTGTTGGAAACTTCTTCATGGGAGTGGCAGGAGCTCTCTATGCACATATGATTGGATTCATATCTCCTCCAAACTTCCAGTTTGCTCAATCACTGCTTATCGTTGCTATAGTAATAATTGGAGGTATGGACAACATATTGGGTGTGATAATTGCATCTATACTACTCGTTGTGTTCCCTGAAAAGTTAAGAGTTATAACAGAGTATAGAATATTCCTCTATGGTATTCTCCTCGTAGTCACACTAATACTCAGACCAAGAGGTATTCTTCCATTTGGTCCCAGAAAGTATGATTCTTCCATTTTGAAGTTTGCTCGAAAAGGAGGAAGCTAATGGCAGAGGAGAAAAAAACAATTTTCTATACTGAAGATATAGAGATGCGATTTGGTGGTCTCTATGCACTCAAAAACATAAACATAAAGATATACGAGAATGAGATACTGGGTATGATTGGACCAAACGGAAGTGGAAAAACTACCTTCTTTAATGTCATAACAGGTTTCTATAAACCTACCAAAGGAAGATTCTACTTTATGGGCGAGGATCTTACAGGAAAGGAACCATACGATATAACAAGGAAGGGAATTTCAAGAACATACCAGACGAGCAGATTGTGTCTGGATTTAACGATTCTTGACAACATACTTATTGGCACATACCCTGTTCAAAAATCTGGATATATTGATGCAATTTTCAACAGAAAGAAGCTGATAAAAGAGATAAAAAAACATACAGAAAGAGCAGTCCACTTACTAAATATATTTAATCCAAACCTTATTGAAAAACTTTTTGTTCCTGTTGGATCTCTACCTCACATAGATAGAAGGAGGGTTGAGATATGTAGAGCTATGATAGCAGAACCAAAACTTATTCTACTTGACGAGCCTTCAGCAGGTATGAATGCAGATGAAACTCAAGAGTTGATGGATGATATAGAAAAGGTCAGAAAGGAGATGGAAAACGTCACAATTATGATCATAGAGCATGATATGAAGGTTATTAGCAGTGTATCAGAGAGAGTTATTGCATTAAATTTCGGTCAGGTAATAGCAGAAGGAACATATGAAGAGGTTTCCCACGACAAGGAGGTCATAGAGGCCTATTTAGGCAAGGAGGTCGCCAATGGCTGAAATGCTCAGAATGGAACATGTAACTACAGTTTACGGGATAAACAAAATGTTGATAGATGTCTCTATCAGAGTTGATAAAGGAAAGTGTGTCTCTCTCCTTGGCTCAAACGGTGCTGGAAAGTCAACTCTTATTAAGGCAATTCTTGGACTTGTTAAGGTGGTGGAAGGAAAGATTTACTTTGAAGGAAAGGATATAACACATTACAGTACTCACAGAGTTATTTCTCTTGGAATTTCCATTGCTCCAGAGGGCAAGAGGATATTCCCGAAGCTTACCGTTTTAGAAAATTTAAGAATGGGTGCGTATCTTGTAAAAGAAAAGGAGGAGATAGAAAGGCGTCTTGAAGAGCTGGTTTTCCCTTACTTCCCGAGATTAAAGGAGAGATTAAACCAGATTGCAGGTACACTTTCGGGTGGTGAACAATCCATGCTAAATATAGGCAGAGCACTTATGGGAAACCCAAAACTCATGATATTTGACGAACCTTCTTTTGGTCTTGCGCCAATTCTTATTCAGGAGACAGCAGAGATAATAAAGAAGATAAACAGAGAAAAAGGAATAACAGTTCTTCTCGTGGAACAGAATGCTAATATGGCTCTGGAGATAACGCATTATGGCTATTTCTTACAGAAGGGCCAGATTATAGCAGAAGGGACACCTGAAGAGCTGAAGAAACAGGAGATAATAAGGAAGGCATACTTTTAATTAGGGTAGGGTATTCCCTACCCTAATGTTTCCATTATATAGTTTGATATTGAAAGAACTCCTTTCCACAAGACACTTTCATCTATGTCAAATTTTGGATTATGGTGTGGATATGGATTTTTTCCTTTACTTGAAAGAAAGAAGTATGTTCCCCTTACCTCTTTAAGATAGTAGGAAAAATCCTCTCCAACCATTGTTGGTTTTTTTAAGAACACAACATCACTTTCTGGAAGGACTTTGAGAGTTTTCTTATAGAAGTCCTCTGTTATTTCCTCATCATTTACAACTACAGGATAGCCAAAATGGTATGTGAATCTTGATTCTCCTCTAAAACTTCTGGCTATATATGTTGATACCTCCTCCATTCTCTTAGCCACAAACCTTCTTGTTTCTTCATCAAGGGTTCTAACAGTTCCTTCTATTTCCACAATATCTGGAATAACATTGTAAGCTGTACCCCCTTTTATTTTTCCGATGCTTATTACAAGGGGTTTAAAGACTTCATTCTCCCTTGAGGTGATACTCTGAAATCCGTTTATTATGTATGAAGATATGGTTATAGGATCTATGCCTTTGTGGGGTGTTGCACCATGCGTACCTTTCCCTCCTACAGTAAGGGTAAATCTATCAAGGGAAGCCATAAAAGGACCTTTAAAAAGTCCAATCTGACCATTATCAGCCTCCTCTATAAAGTTCCCCACATGTATTCCTAAAATTGCATCAACGTGAGGCTCTTTAAGAAACCCTTCCTCAACAAGATACTTTGCACCTCCTTCTTTTTCCTCTCCAGGCTGAAAGATAAACTTTACAACTCCATTTATCCTATCTCTATGATTTTTTAAAATCTTTGCAACAGTTAGAACTATAGCCATATGAGCATCGTGACCACAGGCATGCATATTTCCATTTGTTGAAGCGAAGGGAAGCCCAGTTTGTTCTCTTATTGGAAGGGCGTCCATATCTGATCTTACGGCAAGGACCTTTCCACTCCCATTTTCAAGTATCCCCATAATACCAGATGTGGTTTTACTCTCCACTATTTTTAATCCCAACCCTTCAAGTTTCCTTTTTATGTATTCTTTGGTTTCTGGAAGATGAAGACCTGTTTCTGGTATCCTGTGAAGATTTCTCCTGTGTTTTATCAGTTCCTCCTCTAAGCTTTTTACCTCTTCAAGTAAATTCATTTCTCACCTTCCTTTGGATATGTATCTTCTGGCTTTGGGTGTTTATAATCCTTTTCTGTTTTAAATATCTCCAGTACAAAGAGTAAATCCTTCTCTGTTCCCATATGGGCAAACATCTTGCCTCTCCAATTACCACTCTGTTTTGTGACTATCCCCTTTTTGTTTAGAAACTCTAAAGTCTTATCGAAATCGTCAACTTCAAAACCAATGTGGTGTAAGCCTGGTCCATGTTCCTTTAAGAATTCACTATATATACTATTATCATCTATTGGTTGAGTAAGCTCAAGCTCCACATCTCCAAGCTGACACATTGCGACTTTGTATTCAAACTCCCTCTCCTTTCCGTTCCTTTTCATATCTTTTGTGGTCTCTTTGTTTATGTAGTAGATCTTCCATGGGCCTATTCCATACTCATCATTGAATATCTTTAGGTATCTGTCCAGATTATCAACCACTATTGCCACCTGAATGATTTTTTTAAACCTTCTCTTCATGTCCCACTCCTTATAAAATGATTTCTCTGTTAATTATATAATATTAGGTTTTTTATATTTTTGTGGTATTATATTTTTGTTTTATCACGAAAAATCTGATATAATTTATTGTCAGTTGGATTATAAGGAGGATAGAAGATGAGAGAGATAAGACTCATTGAGAATAGTTTCTTAAGAGATGATATTCCTGATTTTAAACCTGGCGATACCTTAAGGGTTCATATAAAGATAAAGGAAGGAAACAAGGAAAGAATTCAGGTATTTGAAGGAATATGTATTGCAAGAAGAGGAAGCGGAACAAGAGAGACCTTTACAGTGAGAAAATACTCCTTCGGAGTTGGTGTTGAAAAAGTTTTTCCGCTGAATGCTCCGACCATTGAGAAGATAGAGGTTGTAAGATTTGGAGATGTAAAGAGAGCCAAACTCTACTACCTAAGAGGTTTGAGAGGAAAGAAGGCAAGAGTTAAGGAGAAAGTTAAAGTAAAGAAACAAAAGAAGAAAGTTGTTAAAGAAAGTTTAGAAAATAAAGAAGTCAAGGAGATTCCACAGAAAGAAGAGGCAGAAGCTAAGGAATAGCATGCATGAGTAAAACCTTCAAAGAGGTTGTAAGCTGGATTCTAACCTTTGCCATTGCTTTTGGGCTTGCATATCTTATAAGGAGATATGTTTATGAACCATACAAAGTCCAGATGTCTTCTATGAATCCAACCATATATGAAAATGACATAATTATAGTTAATAAATTCATCTTTAGATTCAAAGATCCAGCAAGGGGAGAGGTTGTGATATTCAAACCTCCACACGGATCAAAGGATTATATAAAAAGGGTTATTGGCCTTCCGGGGGAAACGGTGGAGATTAAAGGAGGCTTTGTATTTATAGATGGGAAGAAGTTGATTGAACCATATGTAAAAAATTCCACCCCGGGAATATATGGACCCATTGAAATACCTCAGGGAGAGGTGTTCTTAATGGGGGATAATAGGGGTAATTCTCTTGATTCACGGGAATTTGGTCCCATTGAGATCAAAAAACTTGAAGGGAGAGCAGAATTTATATTCTGGCCCCCAAAACACTTTAAGCTCCTTAGGGGATATCCGAGTTTTGAGACTACCAGTAGGAGTTGATGAAGCAGGGAGAGGTTCTCTGGCAGGTCCAGTGGTTGCTGCCTCATTTCCTCTTCTTCACCTACCAAAAATCTTTATTACTGATTCTAAAAAGATAAAAGAAGATGAAAGGGAAGAGATATTCAATTATCTTCTTAAAGAAAGATCCCCTTTTGGTGTAGGTGTTGTATCCAACGAATTCATAGACAGGGAGGGGATACTTTCAGCCACTTTTGAAGCAATGAAACTATCCATACTTCCATTTCTATATAAGAAAGAATTGGATGTTAAAACATACAAGATGATTTCCCTGGATGAACTTTTACAGGAGGCTGTAAAAAGTTATGAAAATTACTCGGCTTTTTTTCCAGAGAGAATATTTATATCCAATATACTTATAGTTGTGGATGGCAATTCAATATTTACAGAGAGCATTCCTCTTGTTTCTATGATAAAAGGAGATGAGAAGGTTTCGCTTATATCTTTTGCTTCAGTTGTTGCCAAGGTTGTAAGGGATAGAATTATGAGGATTCTATCAAAAGATTTTAAAGATTATGGATGGGATAGAAATAAAGGCTACGGGACAAGGGAGCATTTTGATGCTATTGAAAAGTATGGATTATCAATGTATCATAGAAGAAGTTTTTTAGATAAGAGGTGAGGAATGAGATTAGGTCTTATACCTTTAAGTTCTGATGAAACAAGAAGGCCCATTGAGATCTCCTTTATTAAGGAAGTAAGGGATTTTGTTGAGAAAAAGGGTATTAAAGTGGAAGAGTTTAAAGAGGGAGAGAATTACGATTTTGTTATCTTTCTTGTGGTTACAGGAGGAAGCGAGAGAAAGTTTCTTAAAATTCACAAAAAGTTTTCTCCTCCCTATCTATTCATAACCAATAAGTTTAATAACTCTCTTCCAGCAGCACTTGAGATAAATGCATACCTTAAAGGGAAGGGGAGGATATTCTTATGGGATAAGAAAAGCGAAAAGAAGGATCTTGTAAGGGCACTTAAAACCCTTAAACTCACAGAGGAGATTAAAGGAAAAAAGATGGGAATTATTGGAAAACCAAGTTTCTGGCTTATTGCATCAACCCCCGATGAAAGCGTGGTTAAGGAAAGATTTGGTATAGATATTGACTTTTACCCCATGAATAAATTTATAGAGAGAGTTAAAAAAAGTGATGATTCCGGTATAGATGAGATACTCATTGACTTGAAGAAGAAAGCAAATAAAATAACCGAGATTGATGATAAGGAGCTAAGAAAGGCTCTTAAAGTGTACAAAACTACAAAGGAGATTGCCGTTGAGAGGGGATGGGATTTACTTTCTATGGAATGTTTTAGCATAATAAAACCCCTTGACACCACCGGCTGTATTGCACTATCCCTTCTCACAAGTGAAGGAATAACTGCTGGCTGTGAAGGAGACATCCCCTCAACCCTAACCATGTATATAATAGAGAAGCTTACAGAAAGACCAGCCTTTATGGGAAATATTGCATGGGTTGATAGAAGCGGAGAGGAAACCACTGATTTATACTTTGCCCACTGTACCGTCCCTTTAAAGATGGTTAAGAGTTTTTCCTTGATGACTCACTTTGAAACAGGAAAGGGAGTTGGTATAAAGGGATTTTTTGATAGAAGTATTGGAACACTAACAAGAATTGGAGGGGATAGTCTTAATCGGATATTCTTTGCAAGGGCAAAGATAGAGAAAAACCTCAGGAGTGAGATGATGTGTAGAACTCAGATAGTATTAAAGGTTAAGGCAAAGTCAGATTACTTCTTAAAAAGACCTATAGGAAACCACCACATTTTTTCAATGGGTGATTATACAGAGGAACTTGAACTTTTTTCTGAAATAATGAAGCTGGAGAGAGTTTATTAGTACCTCCTCCAAACTCCTATAACCTTTCCTATAATCTTTATCCTTTTATCTATTTTTATTGGTTTATACTCTGGATTTTCAGGAAACAGGAATGGTTTACCCCTCTTTATTTTGAATCTTTTTACTGTAACTTCCTCACCATCTATAAGAGAAACACATATATCGTTTTCTTTAACTTCAACGTCAGGGTCAATAACGACTAAGTCATTATCCAGTATTCCTGCATCTTTCATGCTATCCCCACTAACTTTAAGTAAAAATGCGTTTGGGTGAAGGTCTCTATCTATAGGAAGGTTGACATAATCTTCAATACCTTGAACGGCAAGATTTGGTTTTCCTGCCTTTACCTTCCCAACAAGGGGAAAAGAGGAGGGTATTAAATCTTTAACCACTATTGACCTTGCCCCTCTTCCCCTTTGTATATAACCTTTTTCCTCAAGTTTTCTCAGATAGAAAAAAACTGTTGCTGTGGAGGAGAGACCAACTTCTCTTCCAATTTCCCTTACAGTGGGAGTTATCCCTTTTCTCTTTGATTCAACTATAAATTCAAGAATAGCTTTTTCTCTATCTGTTAGATCTCCCCTTCGCACCTTTAAAAATTCTCCTTCCCTTTTCTATAGCATCCTTTACCCTTTCAGGAAGTGGATAATCCTTTACCTCTTCTAATTTAATCCACTTTAACTCAAGAGCATCAGAGCCAACTCCTAGTTCTCCAGATAGATACTCTGCCACAACATCTATTATTACATAATGAAATTTGATTCTTTCCCCCTCTTTTTCTATGAGTTCATAAACACTTGCAATACCAATGGGTTCTATTTCTATCCCTGCCTCCTCAGATACCTCTCTCTTTGCACACTCAAATATCCTTTCTCCAAGCATAAGGGTACCACCTGGAAGATTCCATTCTCCCTTCCCAGGCTCATTTCCCCTCTTTTCAATAAGTACAGAGTCTTTATTAAACACAATAACACCGATACCAACTGCAGGAGAAGATGGAAATATTTTCATGTGCCAATCTCCCAGCTTGAAAGATACTTCCTCTGTTCATCTGTCAACTCATCTATTTCAAACCCCATTGTTTTTAATTTAATCCTTGCAATCTCATTATCAATATCCTCTGGAACATTATAAACCTTCTTTTCTAATTTTCCTCTATTTTCGACAAGAAATTTTACCGACATAAATTGATTGGAGAAACTCATATCCATAACACTTGAAGGATGACCCTCTGCTGCAGAAAGATTGAGAAGTCTTCCCTCTGCGATGAGATAGATTCTCTTCCCATTCTTCAGTGTGTATTCTGTGAGATTCTTTCTAATCTCTCTCTTCCCTTTGCTTATCCTTTCTAAGCCTTCAACATCTATTTCAACATTGAAATGCCCTGAATTTCCAAGTATTACCCCATCTTTCATCTTTTCAAAGTGCTCCACTCTTATTATGTGATAATCACCCGTAGCAGTTACGAAGATGTCTCCGATTAGAGAAGCCTTCTCCATCTTCATAATCTCAAATCCTTCCATTGCAGCCTCAAGTGCCTTTACAGGATCTACCTCTGTTACAATAACTCTTGCACCCATTCCTCTTGCCCTCTCTGCAATTCCTCTTCCACAAAAACCAAACCCTGCCACAACAAAAACTTTCCCTGAAAGAAGTATGTTTGTTGCTCTAAGGATTCCGTCAATGGTTGACTGTCCTGTTCCAAACCTGTTATCAAAGAAGTGTTTTGTTTTTGCATCATTAACTGCAATTATCGGGTATGAAAGTACCTTTTCTTTCTCAAGACTCCTAAGCCTTATTACTCCTGTGGTTGTTTCTTCAGTTCCGCCAATTATATCTTTGAGATAATCTCTCATCTTTGAATGAAGCATGGATACAAGGTCAGCTCCATCATCCATAGAAATATTTATCCCCTCCTCAATTACCGTTTTTATATTTTTGTAATATGTTTCCTTATCCTCTCCCCTCACTGCGAAAACAGGAATTTCAAAATCTTTAACAAGACTTGCTGCAACATCATCCTGTGTAGAGAGAGGATTTGATGCAGTAAGATAAACCTCCGCACCTGCCTCTTTAAGAGCAATCATTAAATTCGCAGTTTCGCTTGTTACATGAAGACATGCTCCAATCTTTACTCCCTTGAAAGGCTTCTTGGGTGCAAACTTCTCTCTTATCTCATTTAAAACCTTCATTTCATTTTTTGCCCATTCAATTTTCAGTTTCCCCTCTCCACTGAGATTGAGATCTTTTACAAAGTAATCCATTCTTTACTCCTTTCTAAAGATTCTTACTAAAAGATGCCATAACTATTGATGACATCAGGAATCTGTATATATCTTTAAAGGAATCTGATTTAAAGGAAACCGTTCTTCCATCTGTCCTCTCTGAATTTGGGATTAAACTTGCAAGCTCTGCCTTGATGGTATCGAGGAATGTTATTTCAATGGTCATGGGTTTTTCAAAGGTAAATGGTTTAATTCTTTCAATTTGCTGAAGGACAAGTTTTGTATTTTCTTTTAACTCTCTGTGTACCTTTTCTACAGGGTAAAGTAAGGCAGAGTATCTACCAATAGATTCCTTTGTCACTACAAAATATGTTTCCTTTAGATTTTTCTGGGAAAAGTTTTTTAACTTATCATCTCCAGATACAAGGACAACGGGAACAGAGTACTCTCCAAGAAAAGCTGCATTTATCTCAGTTTCTCCAACGACCATGCCATTTATCTTTATCTCGTATATAGAAGAACTTGAATATGTGTGATCCATCTCTGCGTTCTTCATTCCCACTGGAGCGTGATATCCGATGAACATTCCAGCATCAAATGTTTCGTCTATTCCCTGAACCATGTAAAACTCCCTTGGAAAACCAGAAACAAGCTTTACATTCTCTGGTAGTTTCCCTACATCTATGTTTCTTCCAAAGGAGTGGGAATCGCAAACTAAAATTTCTGAGTTCCCTTCAACTTCCAGTATCCCTTCTATTACTGAGAGAAGCTCCTCTGTCATAAAGAAGGAAATTCTCTCCTGCTTTTCCTTCCAATAGGTAAGTCCTGATATTCCCTCCATGTCAATGGAGATGAATACCTTCATAGCTACCTCCAGAATCTATCTAAGTTTTTTTACGAAAACTTTACCCCCCTCTACTCTTGTTACGACTATCTTTTTTCCCTTTTCAATGAACTCTCCCTCTGTTAAAGCATCATACCTTTTTCCATCAATTTCCACTACTCCAGAAGGTCGAAGCATTGTAATAGCTTTCCCCTCCTTTCCTTCAAGATGCTTCTTTTCTGTGATGGCAATGTAACCTTCTTTCTTTGTTTCTCTCCTTGCAAGACCAAGCTTCTTCCATATGGGAAGTTTCGGGAAAAAGAAGAGAAGAACAAGAAAGGAGACAAGGAGAATTAGAGCCACGACACCCATAGCATACATTGCACTTACTCCACCACCAAGAGTCAGGAATATGGATATAAAGATTAAAGCGATTCCAGATATTCCTGCTATGCCGAAACCAGGAATGACAAATATTTCAAGGAGAAGTAGGACAATTCCTGCTATAAACATTACTGTGTAAAGCCAATTTCCAATTCCTGCTATCATATGCCCTCCAAAAAATAATGATAATGCAACAAGGCCCATAGTTCCAGGTATTCCAAACCCTGGAGTTGTTGCCTCTATAAGTAAACCCAAAAAGCCAATAATTAGTAGAATTTCCCTTACAATCGATGATGTAAGAAATCCGGCAATTTTCTCAGACGGGAAAGGAGACAAATCAGAAACCTCAAATTCATTAAGGCTAAAATGGGATAGGATGTCGTCCAAACTGTTAGATTCATAATCACTAAAGCCCAGTCTTTTTGCATTTTCGCTGGATAGAGTAAGGAGCTCTCCCTTCTTAACAACACCTTCAATCTCTATCTCTTTATCCACCATGGAGGCACCAATTTTTGGATCCCTACCGTTGGCTTCACAGGTGGATTCAAATTCACCCCTTACTGCGGAAACAGTCTTTTCTGTGGTTGGAATTGGTTCTGCTGCTCCCATACTTCCTCCAGATGAGAAGACAATTTTTTTACATGAGAGAGCTATTAATGCTCCTGCCGACCATGCCCTTCCTTTAATCCACGCTATTGTGGGAACATCCACATGAATGAGTTTATCCCTTATCCTTGTTGCAGCATCAAGAGCGCCACCAAATGTATCTATCTCAACAACTATAGCCTTAACTCCATCCATATCTTTAAGGCATCTATCCACATACTTGGATAATCCAAGATTTATCTCTCCTTCAATGTGCAAAACAATGACCCTTTCCTTGGAGGCAGATGTTCCACTAATGGATATGAAGAGTATCAGGAAAATTGCCCCCAATAACATATACTTTCTCATACAAAAATTATAGCATAGATAAACTCTTTATTTTTCTTCTCTTCTCTCCTTTAGAGCTTCAAGAAGAGATGTATCATCTATAGCTTCAAGATAGGTAGAACCAGATATCCCCCTTGCAAGGGAAGAGATTTTAACTGGATACTTCTTCAGTATCTTTTTAATGTATTCCTTAGTTATATCTCCTTCCCATTGAGGAGAGAGGGCGAAGATCACCTCTTTAATGCTTCCTTCCTTCACCCTCTCCTCCAGTTCCCTTATGGTTAGATGCTCAACTCCCACTTTGCCATGAGTGGATATATGACCTCCAAGGACATGATAAACCCCTTTATAGTAACCGAGATTTTCTATCCTTACCAAATCCTTTACTTCCTCAATGACAAGAATTGTTGAGTGATCCCTTGCATCGTCTTTACATATACTGCAGATTTCATCCTCTGTGAGGTTGAAGCAGATCTTACATCTCTTTACTTTACTTCTTGCCTCCTCAATGGATTTGATTAGTTCTTCTACTCTATTTGGGGACATTCTCAATATATAAAGAGCAAGTCTCTCTGCACTCTTTGGTCCTATCCCGGGAAGCCTTTCAAGGACATCAATTAGTTTAGTTAGACTCTTTGGATACACCTGTTAATTCCACCACCTTTTCTGCTATTTCAAGAAACGCCTTTGATGAAGCAGATTCAGGGTTTCTAACAGTTATTGGCTCTCCTGTATCTCCCCCTTCTCTTAAATCAAGTTCCATTGGTACCTTTCCAAGCAGAGGAACCTTTAATGCAATACTCATTGCTTCTCCTCCACCCTCTCCAAAAATATTATACTTTTTTCCAGAATCTGGACATATAAAGTAGCTCATGTTCTCCACAATACCAAGAAGCTTTACATTTAGTTTTTCAAAGGTTTTAGCGCTTCTTAAAGCGTCAGATACCGCTACTCTTTGTGGAGTGGTTACCACGATGGCACTTGTCAATGGAAGAGATTGACCAACTGTAATTGTTGCATCTCCTGTTCCAGGAGGGAGGTCAATGAGGAGAAAATCAAGGTCTCCCCACACTGTAAACTGAAACAATTCCTTTATTGCTTTTGTTACAAGTGGTCCTCTCCATATTACAGGAGAACATTCTCCGCTCATCATAAAACCAAGGGACATAACCCTTACGCCAAATCTTTCATGGGGTATTATTTTGTTGTCAATACCGTATGGTTTTTCCTTTATTCCAAACATTATTGGAATGTTTGGTCCATGTATGTCTGCATCAAGAATCCCAGTTCTGTATCCTAATTTTGACAGTGCTATTGCAAGATTTGTTACCACAGTGGACTTACCAACACCACCCTTTCCTGAGCCAATGGCTATGAGATGCTTGATGTTTCCTTTCTCAAGAATTGGTGGGGTTCCCGTCCAGTTTGGAAATATCTTTTTGATTTCTTCTTCTGTAAGTTTTCCAAATGTTATGTTTACCTCTTTGAAACCTAACTCTTTAAGCACCTTCTCAGCGTTGTTCTTCATTTCATTTTTCAGCGGACACTCAGAAACGGTAAGGGCAAGGGTGAAGGAGACTTTGTCATCTTCAACAGTTAGATCCTTAACCATACCTAAATCTACTATATTTTTTCCTATTTCAGGATCAACAACCTTCTTTAGCGCTCTTAAAACCTCTTCTTTCTTCTCCATTCTTTTATCTCCTTTAAAATAAGTTTCTTTTTCAATTTTACCATTTTTTGTATGAGTCTTTTTTATTTGAGTTTCCATAAAAACAATTTTTGATAAAGCTTGTTTTTAGAAAAAATTTTTCAAAAATTTATAGGATTTTTTTGATTAAAATTTAACATTTTATGGTATAATTGTTATGAAAAATTTTTAGGAGGTGAGAGATGGCAGAGAATATGAAAGCTGTACTTGATGAATTTATGGGAGCACTTGGAGAGCTAAAGAAGACTCATCCAGAGTATGTAAAACTCTTTGTTGACCTTGTTCATGGAATTGAAGGAGAAGGCAAACTCTCCACAAAGGTTAAGGAACTTATCTCTGTTGCACTTGCTGTAAATGCAAGATGTAAATACTGCATTGCCTTCCACACAAACAACGCATTAAAGGCTGGAGCAACAAAAGAGGAGATAATTGAAGCAGGTTTTGTCGGTGCTTTAATGGGAGGTGGACCAGCTCTAACATATCTTGCAATGCTCCTTAAAGCACTCGAAGATCTTAAATAAGGTTAATCTTTTCACAGTTTATAAGGGGGCTTTTGCCCCTTTTTTTATTTTTTATATTATATTGTATTATATAATAAATTAAACTTAAAAATTTAGGAGGAAAAAGATGGATATACTCACCTTGAACTGCGGAAGTTCTTCTGTTAAGTATTTACTTTACAGCTGGGACAAGAAAAGAACCCTTGCGAGAGGAATTGTGGAGAGAGTGACTATTGGGGGTTCATTCATAAGACATCTTGTTCCGGGAAGAAAAGAAGTGAAAATTGAGCACGAGTGTCCTGATCATAGAGAGGCTATAAAGCTCATAATTGACACCCTTCTTGACCCAGAAATAGGTGCTATTAAAGACCTTGAAAGCATTAAGGGTGTAGGTCACAGAATGGTTCATGGTGGTGAGAAGTTTGCCAAATCTGTGATTATTGATGAGGAATTTTTAAAAGTCTTTGAAGAGCTTTCGCCTCTTGCTCCTCTTCACAATCCACCAAACCTTATGGGTGTTAGAGCGGCAAAGGAAGTTCTTCCAGATGTTCCCCACTGTGCAATAATGGATACTGCATGGCATCAAACAATGCCCAAATATGCATACATTTACGCACTTCCATATGAATGGTATGAGAAGTATGGAGTTCGTAGGTATGGATTTCATGGAACCTCACTCCTATACATTGCTAAAAGAGCAGCAGTCCTATTGGGCAAAGATCCTTTTGAGACAAACCTTATCTCCCTTCACATTGGAAATGGAGCAAGCGCAGATGCAGTAAAAAATGGTGTCTCAGTGGACACTTCTATGGGTCTTACTCCTCTTGAAGGACTTGTTATGGGAACAAGAGCAGGAGATCACGATGCAGGAATAGATTTCTTTATGATGAGGAAAGAGAACCTTACCGTTGATGAGATAGACAAACTCTTAAACAAAAAGAGTGGAGTTCTTGGTATTACAGGGAAGTATGCAGACAGGAGAGATATTGAAGAGGCGGCAAAAAACGGAGACGAGAGGGCTCAACTTGCCATTGAGATTGAAGCCTATAGACTCAAAAAGTACATTGGAGCCTACTTCGCAGCTCTTGGAAGAGTTGATGCCATTGTATTCACCGCAGGTGTTGGTGAGATGAGCTCAACAATAAGAGGTAAAGCTCTTGATGGGCTTGAGGGACTTGGAATAATCTATGATAGGAGAAAAAATAAACTTGCAAGAACGAGAAATGCAGAAACTGAAATAACAGGAGAGGGTTCAAAGGTGAGAATATTTGTTATACCTACAGATGAAGAGATAGTTTTTGTTGAAGACACAGTGGCTTTAATCGAAGGTAGATACGATGTTCATACAAAGTTTAAGTATTCATTTGAGGATCCAAACTACAGAAACCCTGAAAGAGAAGAGGCATTGAAAGAAGAACTCAAGAAAAAACCAGAACTATCTGAAATCATAGTAAGACCACCTGGTCAGAAATAAATTCGGAGGGGGAAATTCCCCCTCTTTTTTAATTTTATATGAAGGTCGAACTTATATACATAACACCAAATCCAGAAAAGGTAATTGAGGAAGCAGGTAGAACTTCCTACCAATCCTTTAATAGAATAGGGGAGGGGAGCGAGAAAAAGTTTATAAGGATGATAATAAATCTTGGACATTTATCTGTTATTGAACATGCAGTTGCAAGTTTTAGGATTAAAGATGTATCCCGAAGTCTTACCCATCAACTCGTAAGGCATAGACTTGCATCTTTTACTCAGAAGTCTCAAAGGTATGTGGATGAAAAACACTTTACCTTTGTTGAACCACCGAAGATAGAAGAAAATCCTGAGGCACATAAAATTTATTTAGACTTTATGGAGAGTGTGAGAGAAACATATAGAAAGCTTAGAGATTTAAAAATTCCCAAGGAGGATGCAAGATTTGTACTTCCTAACGCAACGACAACAGAGATCGTAATCACTGCCAATTTAAGAGAGTGGAGACATATAGTTGAACTTAGAGGGAGCAGACATGCTCAGTGGGAGATAAGGAGAATGACAATAGAAATTCTTAAAATACTAAAGAGAAAAGCTCCAACAGTTTTTGAAGATTTTGTTATAGTTGGGGATCATGTGGAAAGGAGGAAGGATGCTAAAGAATGATAAATGGATAAAAAAGATGGCAAAGGAGAAGAAAATCATAGAACCATTTGAAGAGAATCAGGTTAAGAAAGGGGTAATATCCTTTGGACTTTCATCTTATGGATATGATATAAGACTTTCAGACGAATTTAAAATCTTTACAAATGTTTTTAACTCAATTGTAGATCCAAAGAATTTTGACCCAAAAAGTTTTGTGGATTTTAAGGGAGAAGTTTGCGTCATACCACCAAACTCCTTTGTTCTTGGTAGAAGTCTGGAGTATTTTAGAATTCCGAGAGATGTTCTTGGAATATGTGTTGGGAAGTCTACCTATGCAAGATGCGGAATCATTGTGAATATAACACCTCTTGAGCCTATGTGGGAAGGATACCTGACCATAGAGATATCTAACACCACACCTCTTCCTGTAAAGGTTTATGCAAATGAAGGTATAGCACAGGTTATATTCCTTG
>CAZNRO010000019.1:0-7618 GCA_964575745.1 uncultured Caldisericota bacterium
TACTTGACAAGAGGGAAGATTTCCCTATAATGATTAATAGAGTGGGCCTCTAGCTCAGTTGGTTAGAGCGCATCCCTGATAAGGATGAGGTCTCTGGTTCGAGTCCAGAGAGGCCCACCATATCAAATCTCATTTGACCACTTCTTTTTAACTCTGTATAATACAATTGGAGGTTTTGGAAATGAAACAAGCTTTGGCTTTATTTTTAATTTTAATTATTTTATTCTCATCCTATTCATGCTTAGGAGGTGGGAAAATGGAAAAATTGAAAGGAAAGAAAATAGTCATGATCATTGCACCAGAAAACTTTAGAGACGAAGAATATCAGATACCAAAAGAAATATTTGAAAGTTACGGAATATCTGTAACCACTGCATCCACAAGAACTGGTAAGGCAAAGGGAATGCTTGGAGCAGAGGTGAATGTAGAATACACAATACTTGACTTAAGACCTTCAGATTTTGATGCAGTTGTTGTGGTTGGAGGTAGTGGTTCCAAAGTTCATCTGTGGAACAGCCCTGAGTTAATAAATTTTGTAAAGAAAGCCCATGAACTGGAAAAAATTGTTGCATCAATTTGTCTCTCACCAGTAGTTCTTGCCAAAAGCGGAATCCTTAAGGATAAAAAGGCAACTGTTTATCCTGACAGAGAAGCTATAGAGTTGCTTAAAGAGAGCGGCGCAAAATATACAGGAAAAGGTGTAGAAGTGGATGGAAAAGTAGTTACTGCAAATGGTCCAAAAATGGCGAAACAATTTGCAGAGGAAATCGTTAAATTATTAGAAAAAGAATAGTAAAGGAGGTTAGTCCATGAAAAAAAGCTTGATCTTGATTCTTGCAATTTCACTTTTAGCTCTCTCCTTCTCTTATGGATGTGGTCCTAAAAAGCCGGAGACAGGAAAAATTAAGGGAACGGTGCTTGATTCTAATGGTAATCCAGTGGCAGAAGCAACTGTTGTTCTTGAGGGAGGAGAAGGGATTAGAAATACAGACACAACCCTTGATGACGGAACTTTCTTAATTGAAGCTGCTCCTGGTACATACACACTTAAAGTGGAAAAAGAGGGCTTTGAAACAATCGAGAGAAATGTAGAAATTAAAGCTGGTGAAACAGTAGAAACTTCTCTTACTATAAAGAAGAAAGAGGAGAAACCAGTATTTAAATCACCTACAGATCTTAAAAGTTATCATATTATAATTTACGCTGGACCAAAAAAGAAGGAAGCTAAAAAAGTTTTTGAACTATGGAAAGATGATAATGGCGATAAAATCAGGGTTGTTGCCCTTCAGGATGAAGAAAATTCTATCGAAGTGATAAAGGTTGGTGAAGATTATGCAATGAAAGTTGGTGATGCGTGGAGCAAGAATCAACCAGGTTTAAAAGAGTTCTTTAACAATCTCCTTACCAATTTTGAGCAGGAATTTGAAGCATCAAAAGGTGCCTTGAGAGACCTTGAAAATTACACATCAGAAACTGCCCCGTTCCTTCCCTTTGAGTACAAAATTGAAAAACTTGGAAACAAAATGGTAAACGGATACAAATCAGTCGGATACAGAATTATGATAGTGCCAAAGGAAGGAAATGAATCAAAGGAGTCAGCAGTTGATATGGAAATCTGGGCAATATCAACAGGAAAGTATAAAGATTATATAACAAAGCAGGATATTGTTTTCACATCTCAGGATGGATCAACTTATTATTATGGATACAATTTTCTTGACATAGGAGAAGAACAAAATATAACTATGCCGTAGTTAAGCCCCGAAAGGGGCTTTTTTTTATTGAAAAATATTGTAAAATAGAGGAGGAGGTGAGTATGCTTGAGATAAAAATTAGCCTTACCGAAGAATTGGAAGAAAAATTTCGAGAGGTTGAGGAAAAAAGAAAAATGAGTAAGGAAGAGATTGTGAGGGAGGCACTTCAAATGTATCTACCAAGAATTCTTGAGGCTCCTATTATGAATCCAGAGATACTTAAGGCTGTAGAAACTCAAGAGAAACTTGCATTGGAAGACTCTATAGTATGGGATAGCAGTGAGGTATTAAGAAGATGGAGGGAGACAAAATGATTCCAGAAAGGATAGTAATTGACACTTCTGTTGTATTGAAGTGGTTTAGAAAGGAAAAGATGGAGAAGTATGTTAAGGAATCCAAGAAACTGAGAGATTATTACTTAAAGGGAATTGTTGAAATAATAATTCCGGACTTTATTTTTTATGAATTTACCAATGTATTAAGATACAAGGTAGACCTTACAGAGGACGAAATATATAAGGGAGTGAAAAGTTTGTTTAACATGGGTTTTGAAATTAAACATGCTGATCCAGAAACCATAAAAGAAAGCGTTTACATATCCTTTAAATATGCAATACCGATAACAGAAGCATATTATATTGCCCTTGCAGATCAAGAAAAGGCATTCCTTGTAACTGCAGATGATCATCTTAAAGAGATCGTTAAAGACAAAAGAAATGTGCTTCATGTTAGAGAATTGAGTCTAATATGAGGTAAAGACATGAAAGCAATAATTAAAGAAAAGGAGGGGGAAGGATTTATCCTTAAAAATGTCGATGAACCAAAGATAAAGCAACCTGATGAAATACTGATAAAAGTAAAAGCTGCAAGCATATGTGGAACTGATGTTCATATATATGATTGGACTGAGTGGGCTAAAAATAGAATTAAACCCCCATTGATAGTGGGACATGAATTTTCAGGAGAAGTAATTGAGGTTGGCTCAGCGGTAAAAAGATTCAAACCTGGAGATTTTGTCTCAGCTGAAACACATATTTACTGCGGTCATTGTAGAATGTGTCTTAATGGAAACCAGGAACTCTGCGAAAATCTAAAGGTCATCGGAGTGGATAGAGACGGTATCTTTGCTGAGTATGTGGTGCTTCCAGAAAGAGTTGTGTGGAAAAATCCCCCAAATATTTCAGAGGAAGTTGCGTCTATTCAGGAACCACTTGGCAATGCTGTGGATACAGTACTTGCAGAGGATATATCTGGAAAAAGCGTGGCAATTGCGGGAGTTGGTCCCATTGGTCTAATGGCCGTAGCTGTTTCCAGAGTTCTTGGAGCAACAAAAATATTTGTCTCAGATTTGAGTGATTATCATCTCAACCTTTCCAAAAGATTGGGAGCAGATGTAGCAGTAAATGTAAAGAAAGAATCCTTTGTTGAGAGGGTGATGGATGAAACAAAAGGAAAGGGTGTAGATGTTGGACTCGAAATGTCTGGGAGTGAGGCAGGCTTGAAAGACCTACTAAAGGTTGTCTCACCTCTTGGAAGAATATCACTACTTGGAATATTTGACGGAGATGTAAAAATAGACATAACAAATGATGTGGTTCTAAAGAAGTTAAGATTGTATGGAATTCACGGAAGAAAAATATTTGGAACATGGTTTAAGGTAAGGGAACTCCTTTCATCTGGTAGACTTGACATAGCTCCTGTAATAACTCATAAATTTAAACTTGAAGATTTTGAAAAAGGTTTTGAGGTTATGAAAAATAAAGAATCTGGAAAAGTAATTTTAATTCCTTAAGGAGGGAAGTATGGGAAAGCTTGACTTTTTGACAGAAAAGATTGATGAACTAAAAGAAAAGGGGATGTATACAAAGATAAGAGTGCTTGAGAGTGAGCAAGGGGCATGGGTGGTTATAAATGGAAAAAGGATGCTGAATCTCTCCTCCAACAACTACCTCGGTCTCATAAGTAAAAAAGGAATTAAGGAAAAGGCAAAGGAAGCGATAGATAGATTTGGAGTTGGTTCAGGAGCTGTTAGAACAATAGCAGGAACAAACTTACTTCACACAGAACTTGAAAAGAAACTTGCTGAATTCAAAGGAGCAGAAGCAGTGATTCTCCTTCAATCTGGAATACTTGCAAATATGGCTACAATTCCACTCATTGTAGGTGAGGAAGATTTGATATTTAGTGATGAACTTAACCACGCTTCAATTATTGATGGATGCAGGTTAAGCAAGGCAAAGATAGTGAGGTATAAACACATAGACATGAATGATCTTAAGGACAAACTTGAAGAGTACAAAGATCACAGTGGGAGAAAATTAATAGTCACAGACGGTGTATTTAGCATGGATGGAGACATTGCTCCACTGCCTGAAATAGTTGAACTTGCAGAAAAATACAATGCAATAACAATGGTTGACGATGCACATGGAGAAGGTGTACTTGGAAAAGGAGGAAGGGGAATATTAAACCACTTTCATCTTGAGGGAAAAGTTGACATAGATGTTGGAACTCTGTCCAAAGCTTTTGGTGTCATAGGTGGTTATGTAGCTGGTTCAAAGACCCTTATTGAGTACATGAAACAAAGGGCAAGACCTTTCCTTTTCAGTACATCTATTACTCCAGCGGACACAGCAGCATTAATTGAGGCAGTGGATATCCTTACAAAAAGTGATGAACTTGTAAATAAACTCTGGGAAAACTCGAAGTACATAAAGGAAAAATTCAAAAATGCAGGTTTTGACATAGGACACAGTCAAACACCTATAACTCCTGTTATAATCGGAGACGAAAAGAAGACAAGTAAAATGGCTGATAGATTGAATGAAGAGGGAGTTTTCGTCCAGGGTATAACATATCCTACAGTTCCACTGGGCAAAGCAAGAATAAGAGTCATGGTTTCAGCAAGTCATTCAAAGGAAGATCTTGATTTTGGAATAGAAAAATTTATAAAAATTGGTAAGGAGGTAGGTGTAATTTAGGGTCTCTTTCCTGTTCTCACCGCTCTAAATCCAAGCGAACCGAGTGCTTCGCTTTTGTCTCTTTTTATCACCATTCCTCTGTAGGAAATGGAATAATACTCCCTTTCATCTGCCTCTGTGGATGACATATAGTATATAACAGGTTCATCAGGTGCCCATAATGGGGTTTCTTTATCAGGTGGTTTTTTATAATTTTGTATCCCCTCCTTTCCATTCCATGGACAACCAACACATTTATTATCCTTATACATACTTCTTGTTAGCTCATCTATAGTAGGTAGTCTCCAGAAATCATAAACTTTATCAGTAAGCTCTGTAGCATCATAATTTAAGTATCTAAACATGTTGTATCTTTTGAAATCCTCATAAGATGCGTATGTTTCTCTTTTCCCTTCAAATCCTATAGGTCCTTTTCCATAAAGAGCAATTTCATTCCAGGACAGGTTCCCCATAGAACTCTTATGCCATCCAGATCCATCTCCCGCCCATGTCAAAGTAATCTCATAACCTTCTATAATCCTTTCACCCCTATATCCATCATCATATCTATTAAAATATCTATAACCTGAAACAGTCCCTGCAGCTGTTCCAATAACAAGAGGTATCAGGATAGCAATAATTACCTTAGAGTATCTTTTATACCATTTAACTTCTCTCTCCAAAGGTTCTTTAATCCTGAATCCTTCTATAACGAAAAGAATACCAATTAATATAAAGAGTAGTGTAACAGGAAGCCAGCTTAAAAAATTAGAGATAGTAAAACCGCCCCCCTGAACCATTCTTGAAAAAACAAAGACCGAGAAGATCATGCCAGAAAGGATTATAAGACTTCCTCCAATTTTCGGGAAGAGTAAAGAGACCACAGTAAGAGATACAGAAATTAAAGAGGGAATAAGAAAGAAAATCCACTCAAAGGGCCTGTACCAGCCTTCATGAAACATTTCAGATACACCCCAGAATGTCCACAAGGATGAGATAAGGAGCATAAGAATGAAGGCTATATTTCCGGGAATTTTACTTCTTATTCTCTTCATGATACATTCTCAAAAGAGTCTCAAGGGCAATTTTAATAGCAATAGTTTCACCCTCTTTATACTTTTCCTCTGTGCCTTTTGGTTTAATCTTTCCCAAAGTCACATTTCCATCTATAGCAAAAATGGCGCCGGATTTTACTCCCCTTCTTTGAGAAACAATAAAAACACATCCACTCTCCATCTCAACTGCCTGAACATTAGATTCAACCAGCTTTTTTAGAGTTTTATCATCGTAAGGAATATAAAAAGCATCACTGGAACCTACAACACCATAAAAAACTCTATTTGAAAATTCCTTTGAAACCTTAACCAGCTTTGATAAAACATTAAAATCTGGAACTGCTGGGAAGCTTAAAGGGAGATACTTTGGGGTAGTTCCATCGTCTCTTATACTTCCTGTGGCTACAACAATATCTCCGACATCAATCTCTGGATTTATTCCCCCTGCACTACCCACTCTTATAAAAACTTTTCCACCAAGATGAATAAGCTCTTCAAGAACTATGGCAGTGGATGGAGCCCCCATACCTGTTGTTGAAACTGTAACTCTTAAATCCTTATAATACCCTGTGTAGGTTAGAAGTGATCTATAAGAATTTATTAGCTTCCCCTCTTTAAGAAAGTTTTCTGAAATTCTTGTAGCCCTATCGGGATTTCCAACAATAATAACATAGGGAGAGATATCGTTTCTTTCACATCTTATGTGAAATTCACTCATATCTTACACTCCAAAAGTCTGCATTGGTTTCTCATCCTTTCTTACAACCATTTTATCTCTTATTCTGTTTGCCTCCCTCACCACTTCCTCAATATCAATGGTTAAAAGTTTACCATCCTTCACAACAATTTTTCCATCAACAATAACTGTATCAATATCTCTATCTGAAAGAGAGTAAAGAATATTTGCAAATATGTTTGTATCTGGATTCATATTTGGAGAATTCTTTTTTATGAGCAATAAATCTGCAATAAATCCTTCCTTTACCTCACCAAGATCTTTCCTACCGATAAACTCTCCTCCAGTGGAAAGAAGGGGTATTAACTCTTCAACTCTTCCAAGTTCAGGATTGGCTGTGGAAACTTTCGCAAGAAGTGCTGCATCTCTTGCCACCTCAAATATGTTCATGTTTGAATTTGATGCTGGACCATCTGAAGCAAAGGAAATCGTTATTCCTCTCTCTATTGCTCTTGGGAGTAAATCCTTAACCACTCCAAACCTCATGTACGTTTTTGGCGCATGAGAGATGTATGCTCCCACATTTTTTATAAGGTCAAGATCTGAATCTGTAGCAAAATAGGCATGAGCAAGTATTGTACCTTTCTTTAGTATTCCAACATCTTTTAGATACTCAATAGGTGTCCTTCCTTTCTCCTTTAAGCTTTTATCTATCTCCCACTGTTCTTCTGAAACATGTATATGGGATTTTAAACCAGTACTCTCTGAAATCTCAGCAATTTTCTTTAAGAACTTTTCAGGACATATGTACGGCGAATGGGGACCAAGACTTATGGTGAGTCTCTCGTCAATGCCGCTGTACTTTTCAGTAAAATTCATCGCCTCCTTAAATTTCTCCTCCCATCCTTCCCCTGTTCCAAATACAGCCCAGGCAAGATCCGCTCTTATTCCAGATTCCTTATATGCCCTGTATGCTTTATCCATATAGAAATAGTGATCACAGACGAGAGTAACTCCAGAAAGAAGCATTTCTGCAACTCCAAGAAGGGTTCCAATATAAACACCCTCTGGTGTAAGATTCTTCTCATAGACCCAGATGTGCTTATTGAACCAATCAAAGGTGGTTGTATCCTCAGCGCTTCCTCTTAAAAGCGTCATAGCTACATGAGCATG
>CAZNRO010000019.1:7718-17787 GCA_964575745.1 uncultured Caldisericota bacterium
TCATCACCAAAGATAGAGAGAATATATTTACCGTTAAGAAACGGCACAATGTATGTAAAACCTATCTCCTTTTCAACAATTATTCCCCTTATTTCTTCTTTATAGAAGAAATTCTCCATTTTAAACATCTCTCTTATGCTCAAAGAAATTGACATTGGAATTTCTGCATAAACTCTTCCGTTTAATGAAAGACCCTCTATCATAAATCCATTTGGATCAGAGATATAAACGGAAAGAGACCCCTTTGTCTCTCTTAAAATATTCTTTAAAACATCCCTCAATTTATTCTTTTTCATTTTAATCAAAGTAAACTTAAAAGCTTCTTTAAAATTTCCCTCTTTAAGGCTGGATCCTTGGCAGAACCAGATATAAGAGGGTAGCTTGTTTGTTTTAAAAGCGAGAGAAGTATATCTATATTTAAGTCTTTTTCTGACAAATCCTTAAAGTTTATAAAAAAGAAACCCTTTAATCCCCTATCTTTCAATAGGGAAATAATCTCTATATCATACTTAGATACACCTATAAGAGGATCAAAGACATATATAAATAAACCCGCACCCTCAGATATTATATCTCTTACAACTTTAAATCTTTCCTGACCAGGCGTTCCAAATATGTGAAATCTTATTCCACTCTCTTCAATTACTCCAAAATCAAGAGCAACAGTCCTACCTTTATGCTCTATATTGATAGAGTTTGGAATCAAAGTTTTAATAAGTGTAGATTTTCCTGCTTCTGCATTTCCAAGTACCACAACCTTAACTCTTTTTATGTATGCTCTTCCCTCTGGCATGCTCTAATAAAATTAAAAGGCTTCTTTTGCAGATTTAACTATCTTTGGACCAGTTTTACTGATGAGATATCTTGCCATTCCTATATTCATCTTCTTGTCTCCCATCAAAAACAGAAGCCACTCATCGCTTATTATCTGGACAAGTGCTATACCATCCTCGTACTGCAGTATAATTTGATCCAATTTACCGATTTTTGCTTCATCTCCAAGAACCTCGGTTGTGCCCAAAGTTGAAGACGCAAGAGCTCCCACAGTATCTACATTAAGATCAACCATACCTACATAGGAAAGCACCAGCCCATCCCTCCCTACTACCAACGCTCCTTTTGAGTGCTCTAATCTAAGCAAATCTTTTAAAATTTCATCCATATTTCCCTCCTAACAATTTAAAAATTATTTATTTTTTAATTTCTCATCAAAGTATCTTATCGTGTCAAAAATGAGCCCTTTAAATTTCTTGAGGTCAAGATCAAAGGCAACATCTGCATTGGGGCTCTTTCCTGTAACTCTGTAAACATCAACTACAGTTTCTCCTCTTGTAAATTCTCCCCTTGTCTCAATATCTACACGAAGATACTTTGTCTCAAGTATTGATGGGTCAATAACGTATGAGACAGCAAGAGCATCATGGAGTGGCGCACCATTAATTCCAAAGACTTCTTTGTTTGTTGAAGCGAAGAATTTAAGAAGGGGGGAGATGATTCTTGAAACCCTGCCATTCATCTTTCCTATCTCCTCTATATCATCAAAGGATAAGAGTGCTTTGTTTGTAACATCAAGTCCTACCATGGTTATGTTAACACCTGATTCAAATACAATCCTTGCTGCCTCTGGATCCACAAAAATGTTAAATTCAGATGCAGGAGTTATATTAGAATCAAAAACTGCACCCCCCATAAGCACAATTCTCTCTATCTTTTTTTTTATTTCAGGCTCTTTTAACAAAGCTACGGCAATATTTGTAAGGGGTCCTGTGGGAATTAGATAAACATCCTCCTTAGACTTCATCACGGTTTCAATAATGAAATCTACCGCATGCATATTTAATGGTTCAACTTCAGGTTCTGGAAGATCTGCTCCATCAAGTCCGGATACTCCATGTATCTCTGGAGCAACAACAAGGTCTCTAAACAATGGCCTATCAAAACCTCTTGCAACTGGCACATTTTTTTCCTCTATGAGGGTAAGAGTCTTAAGCGCATTTAAAAATGTTTTCTCTCCTATCTGATTTCCTGCAACAGTGGTTACCCCAAGAACATCAAGTTCTTTTGAGAACACCGCAAGCATTATTGCCATCATATCGTCATGACCAGGATCACAATCAAGTAGTACTTTCTTCACTTATTCTTTTCCTCCTTTTCGTTTTACTCATTGCTTGTATTGAATAAATTGCTAGAGCAGCAATGGTAGCTACGTATGGAATCATCTGAATAAATTCTGACGGAACTTCAAGGGATGCAAGATAAATTGCAAGTGCATTAACTATTCCAAAAAGTAGCGAACCAAAGAAAGTACCAAGTGGTAAATTTCCACCAAGAGCAGATGCAGCAATTGCAATAAATCCTCTACCTGCCGTCATATCCCTTGCAAACCATGATACATAACCCATGGAAAGATAAAGCCCACCAAGAGCACCGAAGACTCCAGATAAAAGCAATGAGTACATCTTTATCTTATTTACATTTACACCTACAGATTCTGCAGCGTCAGGATTCTGACCAACTGCTCTAATCCTTAGTCCAAGAGGTGTTTTATATATAATATAGTAGAAGATTACAACTGATATCAATGCAAAATATGTGAGAATATTATGTCCACTTATAATCCTTCCTAAAATTGGAATATCCTTTATCACTGGAATCTGATAGGATGGAAAGACAAGACTCTTTAATGAACTTGATGTTCCCTTATCGTGAGCAAATATGTAAAGGAGGAATATTGTCATACCAGATGCAAACATATTCAAAGCTATAGCTGCAAGTATTATATTTGCTTTTAATTTAAGATGAAAGTATCCAAGGAGTGCAGAAAGTCCAACTCCTGCAAGTATTCCCATAATGAGAGCAAGAAATAGATTTCCAGTAAAAGCACTAACCATAACACCAGTAAAAGCAGAAACAAGCATTATACCCTCAAGAGCAATGTTGATGGAACCAGCAAGGGCAGAAATTGCAACTCCAATTGCAGGGTAAAGTATGGGGGTCATAACTCTTAAAATTGCAAAACCAAAATCAGGAGAGATTATACTTTTAAGAAGCGGGCTCATGTTCTACCTCCTTTCTCTCTGCTTCCTTAATAGTTATTCTGTATCTCCACTGCTCAAGAAATGCCTCTGCTGTAATCAATAGAATTATAATTGCCTCAATCACTGTAACTACCTCTGAAGGTATGTCAGATAAAAGGTTAAGAACCTGACCTCCAACTCTTAGATACGCAAGAAAGAGGGAGGCAAATATGATAGATATTGGATGATTTCTTCCTATTATGGCAACCACAACTCCATCCCACCCGTATCCAGGACTCATCTGCCAGTTAAACCTTCTGTGTATTCCCATAACCTCTGTCATTCCTGCAATACCCGCTATAAATCCACCAATCACCTGAGAAATTATTATTACTTTAAATACGTTGATACCACCATACCTTGAAAAGTGAAGATTAAAACCTGTCATTCTAATTTCATACCCAAGGGTTGTGTGATAAAGGAAAAAATAAACAAGTATTGCAAAAACAAATGCAATAACAATTCCCCAATGTATTCTTGTACCAGGCACAAACTGTGAGAGCCAAGCAGTTTTTGGTAATTGATAAGATACAAGGTAACCAGCTGCTTTATCTCTAAAGTGATAATTTATTATGTATAGACCAAGAAAATAGGCTACATAGTTCAGCATAAGGGAGGCAACAAGTTCGCTGGCATTCCACTTTGCCTTGAGTATTCCAGGAATAAATCCCCAGAATGCACCAACAAGACCTGCCACGAGTAACACCAGTGGGATATGAATAATCATGGGCATACTTGTTGACACAGCAAAAGCCGTCCCTATAGCTGCTCCTATAAACAACGCTCCCTCTGCTCCAATGTTAAACTGCTCTGCTTGAAAAGGGATGGATATAGCAAGCCCACAAAAGATTATTGGAGATGCAGTTTCTATTAAATTTCCAAGTCTGCCTTTGGATAAAAAGGGTCCCAAAAGAAATGATTTGAGGGAAAAACCAGGGTTTTTACTTATCACATATATAACAAAAATGCTTATTATTATTCCTATAGCTATAGCAATTATTGTTCTTATAAGGTTAAAATACTTTAAAACAAACTTCTCCATTCTATTCCTCCCTCTTTATACCCAACATGTATGGACCAAGATCCTTACCTGTAAGACCATCCACCTTGTTGAACCTTGCAACTATCTCTCCATTGTAAATTACAACTATTCTTGTGGAAAGTTTAAGAACCTCATCAAGATCTGCCGAAACAAGAAAAACTGCGCTTCCTTCGTCTCTTGCTTTCATGAGAAGATTGTGAACAAGTTCCTCAGAACCAACATCTATTCCTCTTGTTGGCTGGTCAGCAATTAGAACCATAGGGTTGGAAGACAACTCTCTTGCCACTACAACTTTCTGAATGTTTCCACCTGAAAGAGAGGAAACTGTTGCTTTGGGAGAACTGGCAAGAACATTGAAATCCTTTATAAGTTTATTACTGTAATCCTGTATATAGTTCCAATCCAACTTCGCTCCTTTTGAAAAAGGACTCTTGTAGTATCTATCAACTATGAAATTTTCTTCAAGAGTTGCTTTATCTGCAACTCCATTCTTCATTCTATCCTCTGGTATATGAGAAACTTTTTTCTCTCTTATCTCTCTTGGAGAAAGACCTAAAATATTTTCTCCTTTAATTAAAATTTTACCACTGGTTGCCTCTCTAAGACCCGTAAGTATCTCAACAAGCTCTGTCTGACCATTTCCTTCAACTCCAGCTACTCCGAGTATCTCACCAGCCTTAACTTCAAAGGAGATGTTTTTTAAGACCTCCACACTTTCCTCATTTACATAGGAAAGGTTCCTCACGGTAAGAAGTGGCACTCCAACTTTTTTAGGTGGAGGAATTCTTTCAAAACTTATTTCTCTACCCACCATCAGATACGCTATGTCGTGTTCGGTTAAATGCTTTGCATCCTTCGTAGCAACAACCTTTCCATCTCTCATAACAGTTACCTTATCAGCAATCTTTTTTACCTCTTTTAGTTTGTGGGATATAAAGATTATCGTTTTACCATGTTTTTTAAGCTCTCTTAATGTTTTGAAGAGAACCTCTGTTTCCTGAGGTGTAAGCACCGACGTAGGTTCATCAAGAATTAATAATTCTGCATTCCTGAAAAGCGCCTTAAGTATCTCCACCCTCTGTTTTATACCTATAGGAAGATCCTTTATCTTCTTATCTGCAGGAACATCGAGCCCATACTTTTTGGAAACCTCATTTGTTATCTCAATGGCTTTCTGGGTATCAAGAAAGAATTTTCCCTTAAGAGGCTCTGAACCAAGAACAAGATTTTCACTTACAGTTAGATCGGGAGCAAGCATCAAATGCTGATGAACCATACCAATTCCAATTTTTATCGCATCAAGAGGATTTCTTATGTGAATTTCCTTTCCTTTGTAATATATTTTACCCTCTTGGGCTTTCTCTATACCAAATATCACCTTCATTAAAGTTGTTTTCCCTGCTCCATTTTCCCCCACTATGGCATGGATGGTATTTTCTTCAATTTCTACACTAACACCCCTGTTTGCGATAACACCATTGGGATAAATTTTTACTATATTCTCTACAGAAAGTATAACTCCCATCCTTCCTCCATTTAGAAAAAGTCGGGAGATTTCTCTCCCGACTTTTAATTTCTTACTGACCAATAGCTGTATCTACTACTATCTCTCCGTTAATAATCTTTTCCTCAAGCTCTTTTATCTTGTTTCTAAACTCTTCTGGAACAAGTTTCCTGTAGTTTTCATTATCAGCAACACCTATACCACCTTCCTTAATTCCAAGTGCCTCTGCCTTTCCGTACTCAAGTTTTCCTTCCATATGGAGCTTTATTCCTCTGAAGAGAGAATTGTCTACATTCTTTAACATGGATGTTACAATGTGTGCTGCCTTCTCTGGATCACTATCTTTAAACATAATATACTGATCCGAATCAACACCTATTGCATACCTATTTTTCTCCTTTGCGGCATCAAGAAGTCCGAGTCCAGTTTCTCCTGCCACATTGAAGCAAATATCTGCTCCCTGATCATACTGAGCGAGCATAAGCTCTTTTCCTTTCGCTGGATCACTAAATGATCCCGCATAAGACACAAGAACCTTTATATCAGGGTCAATGTAGTGTGCACCCTGAATATATCCTACCTTAAAGTCGTTAATAACTGGAATATCCATCCCGCCAAGGAATCCAATAATCTTTTCAGGGTTTGCGAGAGGCATATCCGAAGTTGTTATCATCGCAGCAAGAGCACCTACAAGGAATGAACCCTCGTTCTGTTTGTAAAGAATTGAATATACATTGTCGAGATTTCCTTTTGAATAATCTACAGTTGTATCATATGTAAAATACTTCTTGTCTGGATGCTCTGGAGCAATTTTTTCAAGAATTTCTACCAATTGCCAGGTTCCCGCAATTATAATATCCCAATCACCTTCAGAAAGCTGCTCAAGATCTGGTTCCCATTTTGCAGGGTCATATCCACCCTCGATAACCTTTGCTTCAATTCCTAATTCATTTACTGCTCTTTCTATACCTCTGTTGGCAGAATCAAAGAATGACTTATCTCCAAGAGTTCCGTTAATATAGAGAACCACTTTTAGCTTCTCTTCAGGTGGTTGTTCCTCCTCTTCTTTTCCACACGCAGTTAAGGAAACCAGACCTACAACCAAAGCTAAAACAATCAAAAGTGATAAGATTTTCCTCATTTTTTCCTCCTTATCTACAGATTTTGATAAAAATTATTATTTTCTCTCACCTCCTTTCAAATTAATGAGAGTTTTTTCTAACAATTCTCTAAAGGCAGATTTATTAATCTCTGTAATTATTCTCATTCTCTCTCCCTCTACGAGAATACTCGCACCTCTCAAAGTAGTGTAGTTCAACTCCATGCGGATATCGCCAAGAATTACATTTTTACCTACTCTTTCATCCAGAACATAAGCAACAGTCATTGGATCAGGGAAAACCACGCCTCTTACTCCATAAAACTTCTCAATAAAATTCATTGGTGTTTGAACTAAATCTAAAAGTAACTTTCCAGCACTTGAACTTTCATCTACAAACCCCTTAAGTTCATTCTCTAAAAACATACTATTTGCGATAGGATCCCATGGAACAACTGTCATTGGAATACCAGAATTTATAACAAACTGAACAGCTTCAGGATCCTGATAAAAATTAAACTCTGCAAATCTCGTTACATTACCTCTTTCAAGAGCTCCACCCATAGAAACTATCTCTTTGATAAGATTCTTAAGTTCAGGATATAGACTAATAGCTATGGCAATATTTGTAAGAGGACCGAGTGTGATAACGATTAGCCCTTCATTTTCTTTGGCAAGTTTAAAAATTGCATCTGGTGCTCTTATAGCTTCTTCTTTTTTGTCAGTTTCTGGAAGCAGGACTCCTCCAAGACCATTTTCACCATGAATTTTTTCTCCCCGAGAAAGCTTTTGAATCAAAGGCACTGAAGCACCTTTAAAAACCGGTATATCCTTTCTTCCAAAATATGAAAGTAATCTTAAAACATTATCTGTAACCTGATCCACATAGGTATTACCGGAGACAGTGGTAATACCAACAACATCTACATCCTTTCTTGAAATAGCCATCATAATAGCAATTGCATCGTCAATACCACAATCCGTATCAATAATTAACTTTTTCACCTTTCTCCTCCAAAAAATTAATTATTTCTTCCTTTAGTGGAGATGATATGGCTGCGCCCTTTCTTGTAACAGAAATAGCAGAAGCTCCTGATGCATATTTTATAGCATCTCTTATGTTCATTCCCAGAAATAGAGCAGATGCCAATGACCCGTTGAATGTATCACCTGCTCCTGTAGTATCAACTGGATTAACATTAAAGGAGGGGAAGAAAAAACTCTCCTCTTTGTTCACATAGAAACCTCCCCTCTCACCCATCTTTACAATCACGCTCTCTGCACCGTAATCCAAAAGTCTCCTTGCACCATCCACCACTTCATTGTTTCCTGTGAGTCTTTTGACTTCCACCTCATTAGGTGTAACTATCGTGCAGTAAGGAATTACTCTTAACAAACTCTCATCAACAGGTGTGGGATCAAATATAACAGTTCCTTCTTTTTCATGCGCTATCTGTGATAACTTAACATTTGCCTCGATAGGTATCTCTCCCTGTAAAAGAAGAAAATCACCTTTTTTAAACTCTCTCTTTAAAATCTCTACTTCTCTATCTCCCACCAGTGCATTTGCGCCAGGTATTATAACAATCTTATTTTTTCCCTCCCTGTCCACATTTATAAGAGCAATACCTGTGGAGACATTCTTCACTTTCTCAAGGTTAGATTCCACAGAAAACTTTTTAATCTTCTCTTCAACAAATTCTCCAAAGTAATCCTCTCCTACTTTTCCTAAAAATAGAACATCACCACCTGCTTTTTTAGAGGAAACTGCCTGATTAGCTCCCTTACCCCCCTGATTCATAAAGAAGTTTTTTCCAACAAGGGTTTCCCCTTCCTCCGGGAATCTTTCAGAGTATACGACTAAATCCACATTGATACTTCCCACAACGAAAATCATAAATCTACCCCTTTTCTGACCATATTAACTATCTCTCCTATTTTAAACTGACTTCTTCCTCTCATATAAGTATTTATAACATCTTTTAATGCTTCTTTCCACTTCAAAGGGATAGAGTTGGGATCTAAAACACCAAGAATTCCTAATGCCTCACCGAGATTACAATCAACATCAAAACCACTCCTTGAAATTATCTCTACAGTCTTTAAAAAATCACCTTTTCCAAATATAAGTCCCATGAGTACAATGGCAATGTTTGGATAGAGATGAACCCAATTATACCTTTCAAATCTTTTATATATCCACTCCCTTACTTCCTTCCAATCGTCTTTTTCCTTACAGATTTTATATGTGGTTTCAAGGACACTCCTTAATTCACTTCTTTCTGGTATAAATTCGATAGAATTTTCTATTAATTTTTCTATATTATCGTTAACAAAGGCAAGAGATGTGAGAATGGCTATAAACATCTCTCCATAAACTCCATTTTTATCATGAGAAACCACACCGTCTATGTACGAAAGCCAGGAAGCCTTGTAAGGGTCTCCTGGAGATAAAAGTCCAGGCATATTCCCCCTCATTGCTCCACCTATCCACTCATTATAAGGATTGTTAAATCGACCTGAAAGGGGAGGCATAATGCCTCTTTTTATATTCATAAGGGCGATAAGTTCTGCACTCCAGCCAAAAGGTATTCTTTTTACCCAGCCGAGTGCAATATCTTCACTTGTAATCTTTCTTCCCTTTTCTAAAAACTCAATGAGCAAATTTAATTCATAGGTAATATCGTCGTTAGTTGTATCTATTTCATTATCAAGATAAAAGGAGAAATCTTTATATGCACTCTCTATCTCCCAATAAGGATATCCCTCAACCTTTGTTCCAAAACTTCCACCAGAGATCATCCCATAGATTCCACCTTCTATTCTCTCTTTTAAAGAGGCGGGAAATTTTACATTAATCTTTGGAAAAGATTCTTTAATCTCTTTCCAGTTCATTGGGTGAACAAAACTATTGTAAGGGTGATCCTTATTCTTTTTTAAATTTGGAATTAAACTGAATATTTTTGATGTAATAGAGATTAATCCACCTATATTGTCCTCTTCAAGAAATTTAAGTCCGTCTGGGAGAAGTTTCTCTATCTCTGAAACATCAAATCCTCTATTTTCTAAAGCCTGGGCACCGGCAACTATGAGAAACTCTCTTGCGTTTGATCCTGGAACATAACTTTCCCACAGAAGTTTTGTGAGGAGTTCTTCACCTTCAATGAGTGGCCCTATCTCTCCCCAGTGAGATGTTTTCTTAACAAGTCTATCGTTATAAAATATATTCTTAATATATACCCACGCTTTAAATTTCGAACTCATATCTTAATAAGCCCCAGGGAGAATTTAAGAGCTATGTCTACCTTCACCATGGTTGATTTCTTGAGTTTTCCTATTTTCTTTAA
>CAZNRO010000020.1:0-16975 GCA_964575745.1 uncultured Caldisericota bacterium
CAATGGTTCCAACATTCACATGCGGTTTAGTTCTTTCAAATTTCTCTTTGGCCATAATGAACCTCCTTAAAATTATTAGCTAATTCCCTTAACCCGCTTGAGGATCTTCTCATACACGGGTTTAGGCACAACTTGGTAATGCGAAAATTGCATAACATAGCTTGCCCTTCCCTGACTTACAGAACGAAGCTCGGTAGCATAGCCAAACAATTCTGCAAGAGGAACAAGGGCATCTACAATCCTTAGATTTCCCTCAAGGGAAATCTTTGATACCTTTCCCCTCCTTGAGGATATACTGGACAGAATATCCCCGAGATAATCTTCTGGTGTAACAACCTCTACCTTCATTATAGGCTCAAGCAGTATTGGGTTAGCCTTTCTTGCTCCTTCTTTAAAAGCTTTGGAAGCAGCAATCTTATAGGCTATCTCAGAAGAATCTACAGGATGGTATGAACCATCCAGAAGCTCCACTCCTACATTTATAACAGGATAACCAAGTACAATTCCTGTCTCGAGAGCGCCTCTTATTCCCTCTTCCACCGCAGGAATAAACTGCTCAGGAATTACTCCGCCTTTAATCTTACTCTTAAACTCAAACTTCTTATCTTCCAGTGGATATATTCTTAAGACAACATGACCGTACATACCTTTTCCACCACTCTGCCTTATGTACTTCCCTTCCTCTTTAACCTCTTTTGTAATGGTCTCTCTGTAATTTACCTCTGGTTTACCGATTCTTGCCTCAAGACCAAATTCTCTTGTAAGCCTGTCCACTATTATCTCAAGGTGAAGCTCTCCCATTCCTGAAATTATCGTCTGCCCGGTTTCCTCATCATATCTTACTTTGAATGTGGGGTCCTCAAAGGAAAACTTTCTTAAAACCAGAGATAACTTATCCTGTTCAGCTCTTGTTTTTGGCTCTATAGCCACAGATATTACTGGCTCAGGAAACTCTATGGACTCAAGAACAATAGGGTGTTTCTCATCACAGATCGTATCTCCAGTAACACTATTCTTTAATCCAACAATTCCACCAAGATTACCTGCTGGAAGCTCCTTTACATCCTCTCTCTTATTGGCATGAAGTCTTAGGATTCTTGATACCCTTTCTTTCTTTTTCAAATTGATATTGTAAACATATGTACCTGCAACGATTTTTCCTGAATAAACTCTTACAAAGTGAAGCTGACCAAAGTATGGATCGTTGGCAACCTTAAACACTACTGCAGAAAGAGGTTCATTTGCATCTGGCTTTCTCTCTTCATCTTCTCCAGTAACAGGGTTCTTTCCTTTAACGGGGGGTACATCTATCGGAGATGGAAGATAATCAACTATCGCATCTAAAAGAGGTTGTACTCCTTTATTTTTCAATGAGCTTCCAAAAACTGTGGGAAAGAAAATGCCATTTATAGTTTCTCTCCTTATGACTCTCTTAATCTCTTCTGGCGTTATCTCCTCTCCCTCAAGATACTTTTCAAGGAGAATATCATCTGCTTCTGCTACAGATTCAATCAATTCATTTCTCGCCTTTAAAACCTCTTCGGTTTCTCTTGCAGGTCTAACTTCGTACTCTTCTCCGCTTCCGCCTTTTTCCCATACATACTCCTTCATCTCTATAAGATCTATTACTCCCTCAAACTCTTCAGCCTCTCCTAAAGGAAGTTGAATAAGAAGAGGGTTTATATTTAATCTTTCTTTAATTGTTTTTACTACCCTATCTTTACTTGCACCGGTTCTATCCATTTTATTTATGTAAATAATTCTTGGAACTTTGTATCTTGCTGCCTGTCTCCACACAGTTTCAGTTTGCGGTTGAACTCCAGAAACACCTTCAAGAATAACAATTACTCCATCAAGGACTCTCAAGGATCTTTCCACCTCAGCAGTAAAGTCCACATGACCTGGTGTGTCTATAATGTTAATCATAAAATCTTTCCAGAAACAGGTTGTAACAGCAGATGTAATGGTAATACCTCTTTCTTTCTCCTGAACCATCCAGTCCATAGTGGCTGTTCCATCATCCACATCACCAATTCTGTGGATCTTCCCGGTATAATACAATACCCTCTCTGTAGTGGTAGTCTTACCAGCGTCAATGTGTGCAATAAATCCAATATTTCTAATTTTTTCTATAGGATAGTTTTCCATTACCATCTAAAGTGTGCAAAGGCTCTGTTTGCTTCAGCCATCTTGTGAGTTTCTTCTCTCTTCTTCATTGTGGCTCCCTGGCCCTGAAGGATATCGAGCATTTCTTTGGCAAGCCTCTGCTCCATCCTTTTTTCGCCTCTTTTTCTTGCAAATTTAATAAGCCACATAAGTGCTATAGTAATTCCTCTTTGAGGTTCAACCTCAACAGGAATCTGATAGGTTGCACCACCTACTCTTCTTGGTTTTAACTCAACAAGAGGCCTTGCCTTCTCGAGAACCTCTGCTACTATTTCATCTCCTTTTTTACCAGTCTTCTCCTCCACCATCTTAAGAGCAGAGTAAACAATTCTTCTTGCAAGTTCCTTTCTTCCACCGACCATAACTTTATTTATAAGTTTATGAACAAGAACACTTCCGTATATTGGATCTGGAGCAATCTGTCTTTTAGGAGCGGGACCTTTTCTTGGCATTACTCACCTCCCTGAGGACTCTTTCTCGGTCTCTTGGCACCGTACTTACTTCTACCCTGCATTCTACCTTCAACACCAGCAGCATCGTATACACCTCTTACAATGTGGTATCTCACACCTGGAAGGTCTTTAACTCTTCCGCCTCTTACAAGCACAACTGAATGTTCCTGAAGATTATGTCCAATTCCAGGAATATAGGCTATTACCTCTCTTCCATTGGACAACCTTACCTTTGCCACCTTTCTCAAAGCAGAATTAGGTTTCTTAGGGGTAGTTGTATAAACCTTAATACACACCCCTCTCTTAAATGGGTTTCCTTCCAAGTCCTTTGAACGAGACTTGGACAAAACTTTTTTTCTTGGTTTTCTTAAAAGTTGATTAATTGTTGGCATACTTCCTCCTACATTTACTTTGTCTTTTTAATCAGAGCAGCTACAGCCGCTCCTACATCTATTCCTACAAGATCACCCAAAAGTTTTCTGGAGACAACCTCTTCTATCCTCACACCTTTTTCTTTAGCCAGCTCAACTATCTCCTTGACCAGTTCTCTGTCGCAATCCTTACTAACAAAAATCACCTCTACATCTCCCTTTTTTAAAGCTTTCAGGGTCTCCTTAAAACCTACAACTCTCCTTTTCTTAATTCTTAACTCTTCTAACATCTAACAGCAAACTTGAATTATATAGAAATTTATCGATTTGTCAACATCTGTTCACAAACCTTTTATATTATACATTATTTTAAAAAAATGTGAAGAGATTCGATAGCTTATTTACAAACTATTGACAAGAAAAATTTTTAAGGTAGAATGATAAATGCACCGGGCCGTTAGCTCAGCTGGTAGAGCACCGGCCTTTTAAGCCGGGTGTCGCAGGTTCGAATCCTGCACGGCTCACCATAAGTGGCCTCATCGTCTAATGGTTAGGACACCGCTCTTTCAAGGCGGCAATGGCGGTTCGACTCCGCCTGGGGCCACCAATTTTATTTTCATAAAAATTCTTTTCAAAGTTGGGGTTACAGTTACAGCTTCTTTAGAATTCTAACTGGAAAGATAGATATAACCAACTATAAACAAGCTCCATAGAAGTATATCAATAATTAAAGGAATATCTTCGGTTAAAACTTTTGTAGGATCTCCCCCTTTACCCTTAACATAAACAATAAAAAGATATCTAAAGATACCGTATAGAACAAATGGAAGGGAATAAATTAAACCACTACCAAATCTTTTTACCGTCTCCTCAGAAACAGTATAAAGTGCATAGGAAATTATTGTAGAGGCAGTAACAATGGTTATCATCTGATCAAGAAACGGAATTGAATAGAGAGATAGAACCTCCCTATGATTTACAGCATTACCTCCAAGAGAGTAAAGTTCAAATCTCCTTTTAGAAAAACCAAGAAAAAGAGAAAGGAATATAGTACATAGTATCAACCAGCTGGATATTGGGATAGAAAAAAGCATTGACCCAGAAAACACCCTCAAAACAAAGTTTGCTGAGATCACCATCACATCTATTATTACAACTTTCTTTAAGAAAAATGAATAAAGAATATTTAAGACTATGTATATAAGAAAAATTAAAAATAGATTTAACTCCATAAAAAAGGAATAGGTTAGGGGAGTTATTATAAGAATAAGGGAGAGAAGGAGGGCGAAGTTTTTCTTTATTCTCCCTGACGCAATAGGTCTATTCTTTTTATCTGGATGAAGTCTGTCCTTCTTACTATCTATAATGTCATTTATTACGTAGAGTCCGCTTGAAATAAAGGATAGAAGAAAAAACACTATTAATGTCGGGAGAAAAAAGTCTAAATCAAGAAACCTCTTTGAAAAAACAATAGGTGCAAAGACAAATAAATTTTTAATCCACTGCTTTATTCTTAAGAGAGAGATGAATTCTCTCATTCAAATACCCTTACCTCTCTTAAATATGTGGTTCTTATAAAGAAGGTGGACGGCTTTGCCGGGTAGGTAATACCGAAAGGTCCATAAAGATGAGATAAATCATACTCCACTCCAAGTATTCTTATATTTCTTACATCTGGATCTGTGGTAAAGTATCTCTGGGTAAACTCACCAAGAAACGGACCGAAAATCTGACCTAAAAGGATTGCAAGTATCACAAGGAAAATATTTAGTGCATGGGTAAAAACAAGAAGTAGAATAAATATAAGTGCCGTGGTAAAGGATGCAACTGCAATACTTGTACCGCATCTTGAGTGAATGGCAAGATTCGTCTCGCCCCTTGCAAGTCTTTCCCAGGCTTCGTGGCTTGCCCACTCAAGGGTTTCAGGGTCCACTGGACCAATTATGTAGTATCCATTTTCTCTTGCATATCCAGAGAGAACCCCCCTCCTCCCCCATCTTTCTTCTATTACATTTATTGTAGCGTGCTCAAGAGCATGGTTTTTTCTTAGAGGTTTATTTGTGGCTATCTCTAAAATTTGAAGAGGAACTGTAAGGAGATTAAGGAGTGCGTACAATAGATATCCTAAAGGAAGAAGGAACAGAAATATTAAAAATGGAAAGAAGAATATTAGGAGTAGAAGGATGAACAATGTCATTTTACTTTTAGCCTCTCCTTTATTATTTCATAAAGATTTGGTTTTCCTATCTCCTGAAGTTCATACGTAACTCTAACATAGGGTTTGTTCATATTTATAATTCTACCAAGATTTACAGGGGTGGCAACAACTACAAGTTCAGCATCAGATGAGTTCACAATTTCCTCAAGTTCTTTAAGCTGTCCCTCACCATACCCAAGGGCGGGAAGTATGCTTCCAATCTGAGGATACTTTTCAAAGGCTTCCTTTATGGAACCTTTAATCCATGGACGAGGATCAACTACTTCCCTGGCACCAAATTTCTTGGCAGCAACAAAACCTGCACCAAAAGACATACTTCCATGTGTAAGTGTTGGACCATCCTCAATAACAAGTACCTTTTTACCCTTTATCTTCCCATAATCCTCCACAAAGATGGGTGAAGCTGCCTCCACAACTGTAGCATCGGGATTTAATCTGTAGATTTTTTCTCTTAATCTTTCAACATTCTCAAAGGGAGCTGTGTCAATCTTGTTTATGACAATTACATCAGCAGATAGAAAATTTGTCTCACCAGGATGATATGTGGTTTCATGTCCCACTCTTAAAGGATCAACTACAACTATTTGAAGATCTGGTTTAAAGAATGGGAAATCATTGTTTCCTCCATCCCAGACAACCACATCAGCTTCTTTCTCTGCTGATCTTAAAATTTCCTCGTAGTCTACTCCTGCATATACAACAACACCTCTATTTATATGAGGCTCATACTCTTCTCTCTCCTCTATAGTACAGTTTGCTTTATCCATATCTTCAAAAGTTTTAAACCTCTGGACTCTCTGCTTCTCAAGGTCTCCATAAGGCATAGGATGTCTTACAACAACAGGAACAAGACCCATATCTTTTAAAATACCGACAACTCTCCTTGTGGTTTGACTCTTTCCACATCCAGTTCTTATGGCACATATTGAAACTACGGGCTTCTTGCTCTTTATTTGAGTTGATTCTGGTCCAAGAAGCATAAAATCTGCTCCGCTTGCCATAGCAAGGGAGGCTTTATGCATTACATATTCATGGGATACGTCTGAATAAGAAAAAACTACAATATTAATATCATATTTTTTGATTAAATCTGGTAAATCTTTTTCAGGATAGATGGGAATCCCATCTGGATATAATTTACCAGCCAGAGAGGCTGGATATTTTCTTCCTTCTATGTTTGGAATCTGAGTGGCTGTGAAGGCTACAACCTCAAATTCCTCATTATTTCTAAAGTAAACATTAAAATTATGAAAATCTCTACCTGCTGCTCCCATAATTATGACTCTCTTCCTCATTACCACTAACCTCCTTTTATATATTTGCACACATTTAAGTATGAAGCATTTAAGCCCTTTGGTCAAGATTCTAACTTTATTGTGTTAGAATTTAGTTATGAAGAGAGCCACCTGTGGTGAAATATCAGGGAGGAGACAATGAAAGTAAGGGATCTCATTAAAATTCCAGATTTTATGGAATTAAAGAAATTTCTCATCTTTGAACCCCATCCTGATGATGCAGACATTTTTATGGGAGGAACCATCAAGTGGTTAACTGATAAGTCCAAAGATGTAACTCTTATTACAGTGACTGATGGGAGAAAGGGCACATACGATCCATCAATAACTGAAGAAAAGCTTAAGTTAATACGAAAAGAAGAAAGGGAAAGAGCAGGGAAGGTTCTTGGGATTAAAAAGATACTCATGCTTAACTATGAGGATTTAAATCTACCTGATACTGAAAAACTGACTATGGATTTTTTAAGGATAGTAAGAGAGTTTAAACCTGATATTGTATTCACACCAGATCCATGGCTTCCTTATGAGGTTCACCCGGACCATATAAAAACGGGTATCTCTGTAGCCAGAGCAAGTTTTCTATCTCCTCTTCCTCTTATTTTAAAGGAAACCCCACCTTTTAATGTAAAATGGATTTCCTTCTATATAACACAAAATCCAAACACATACATAGATATAACAGAAACTTTCAAGGAAAAACTAAAGGCCATAGAAACTCACAAAAGCCAATTTCCAACAGAGGAATCAATTAACTTTATAAGAAATTATTTAACTCTCAAGCATGGTGAATATGGAGAAAGGATTAAAGTTAAATTTGCAGAGGCTTTCAAAGTGTTATCGCCTCTTCATCTTCATACAAATGTGGATGCATTAAACATGTAGGAGACCTGAGATGGATATAATGACCCAATGGGTATTAAATATGCCGGAGGAAATTGAGGGAGCTGTTGAAATATTTAATGCATTCAAGGTTCCAGATTTTTCCTTTAAGAATATAATTCTACTGGGTACTGGTGGTGGTTCAAGGACAACCTTTGATTTAATAAGCACATTTCTTTTTGATAAATTGAAGTTTCCAATTGTAATCCACCAGGGTTATCATATACCCAATTTTGTGAACGAAGAAACTCTCTCCATAGTTATGAGTTACTCTGGAAAAACGGAAGAAACACTCTCAGCTTTATCTCATGTTATTGGTAGGACCAAAAAAATAATTATTATTACATCTAATGGAGAAATGGAGAGCATATCAAGGGAAAAATCCCTTCCAGTTTTAAAGGTTCCCCGTGGTTTTGAAGCAAGGAGCGCTATCGCTTATTTGTTCTTCCCGCTTCTCTTAATTCTTTCATCTTATCAAAACCTTGATGTGACTAACGAGATAGAAGAAACCATCTCTGTTTTAAAGAGTGAAAGGGAGACTATAAGTTTTTCTGAAATAAGGAGTATTTCAGAAAAAATAAAAGGAAAAATTCCTTTTATTTATGGATCCTATGGTTTTTCTGACTCCCTATCCCTGAGGTTTAGAAGGCAGTTAGCTGAAAACGGGAAGACACTATCTCATTCAAACATAATTCCAAACATGCATCATGACGAAATCGTTGGATTTATGGATAAGGAAATATTGCCCTTTATAATTCCTGTATTTTTAAGAGATTACTTCGAGGAAGAAAAAATCAAAAAAAGATTTGATATAACAAAAGAGATTTTTGAGGGTATGGGGATAGATTGTCTGGAAATATACCCCTTAGCAAAGGGTGGAAAACTTTCAAGAATGTTCTCTATGCTTTTTAAGATAGACCTTATCTCAATAGATTATGGGAAACTAAGGGGCTTTAATCCAAAAGATGTGTCAATAATAAGTCTATTGAAGGAGAAAATGAAAGAATGATTTATGGAATTGGAATAGATCTCGGAGGGACAAAAATTCTTGGTGTTTTAACCGATGAAAATGGGAAAGTATTAAAGAGCATAAAAGAGGAAACAGGAAATACAAATGAGGGGGGAAGGATAATTTCAAACATTGTAGCTATAATAGAAAAACTAAAGGAGTCTTTCGAAGTTAAATCTGTGGGAATTGGATGTGCAGGATTTATTGATTATATAAACGGTGTGGTGCATGAATCTCCAAATATAAACTTTTTAAAGAATTTTCCTTTAGGAAAAACAATCTATGAAAAAATTAAAATACCTGTATTTGTTGACAACGATGTTAAGGCAGGGGGAGTGGCAGAAATGTATCTTGGCAGTGGAAAAAATCATAAAAACTTTGTGTATATTACCCTTGGAACAGGAATAGGGGGATGCATAGTTTATAATGGGAAAATTTTAAGAGGAGCAAATAATATGGCCGGGGAGATAGGACACATAACCATTGATGAGTTTGGACCACTATGTGGTTGTGGAAAAAGGGGTTGCGTGGAAGCTCTTGCTTCTGGGATTTTTATAAAAAATTACTTTATTCATGGGGTGAAAAGAGGAATTAAAACATCTGTCATGGAAGGGGTAAAAGACATATCTGAGATTGATGTACCCTTAATTACAAAACATGCAAGGAAAAAAGACCCCTTTTCTTTGGAGGTTCTCCGAATTTCAGCAAAAAATGTGGGTCTTATGCTTTCTATTATAATTAACATTCTAAATCCTGAAAAAATAATAATTGGGGGTGGTCTTGTTAAAGCCCTTGATATAGTATTTGAAGAAATGGTAGAAACTGTAAGACTTCACTCCCTTAAAATACCTTTTGAAAGTGTAAAGATTGAGAAATCATCCATGGGGGAAACCGGTGTAGCTGTTGGAGCATCTATTATGGGCATCTTAAGAAGCAAAGGGGTGATACCATGAATAAAATTATGTATCTTTTACTCAGGTTGTTTAAATTAGTTAACCTTGCCCCTTACCTTAAATCTCTCCTGAGTATGGGAAAAAAGAGCGAAGTTAACTTCCCGAACCAGCTTATTCCATTAAATCTTGAAGTCATCCTGAAAGGACTCTTAACATCAAGGATATTTGAGATAAATTCTGACTGGATCTATCCTTACTGGATGGAAAAGCAACTTAATCCCGATGATGAAAGCTTTATCCCAAGAGGTGCCAATATATTTGCAATAAATACAACTCACAGAAACTGGACTATACTTGGATTCCCGGATTTTGACGAAAAAGGGGTGGTAGACGAAAGGGGACTCATTTCCCCAAGATACAACTCTCCTTCTCTTGACATATTTATAAAAGGAAGAGACTTCTTCTTTGTTCCTTCCAGAGCAAGGAAAGTAGTTCAAAAGGTTAATCCTGTGGATGGAAGAGTAATAACAGAATTTGATACAGAGAAATTCTTACTGAGAAGTTCTGTGTTCTCTCTAAAAGAGGATAGAGGTATACATCTATATGTAAATATAAAAGGAAAGAAAGACGGGAACTATAGAATCTATTTTTCTATAAGACCATACAATCCTGAATCAATAATTCCTGTGTGGGAAATAGAATTAAAGGATGGAATTATTTTTGTAAACGAAGATAAATTTCTAATTCCAGAAACAGAAGGTGCTAACCTTTTTATATCAAAAGATGAAATAGATGTGGAGAATGAGCAATTCTTGAATAAAAAGAAGGAAAAATCAAAATATGGTTTAATGACAGGGGGAATTTTTTATGACTTTAACCTGAACAAGGATGAAGAAAAGACTTTTCATCTGTTCCTTCCCCAGACAAACGACAGGATAAATTTTAAAGACTATCCATTTGCGGAAAGGCTTCAGTCAGACTTCTGGAAGAGAGAAAAAGAAAAAGAGCTCACCATTGTAACGCCTGATAGCAACTTAAACGAGATATTTGAGGCAAATAAAACATATATTAAATCTCTTGTAAACAGAAACTACATAACTCCTGGGCCATTGACTTATAGACATTTCTGGTTTAGAGACAGCGCATATATGATATCTGCTCTCACGAAAATCGGGGATAAAGATAGAGCAGGAAGAATTCTACTTCATTTTCCAGAAAAGCAAAAGAAAGGGTATTTTATCTCACAAAAAGGTGAGTGGGATAGTAATGGTCAGGCAATATGGACGATGGTTGAATACTTTAGATTAACAAAAAACAAAGACTTTCTTGCCTATGTTTACAAATCAATAAAGGCTGGAGCATTATGGATAGAAAGAAAGAGGAAAAAATATAAAGAGAGTATGGGACTCCTTCCAGCAGGGTTCAGTGCAGAACATTTTGGTCCCAATGACCTATACTATTATGATGATTATTTTGGCTTAAGAGGACTGAAGGATGCTCTCTTTTCTTCAAAGGTTTTAGGATTTGAAAAAGACTATGAAGTGTTTCTTAATTTCTATGAGGAATTTAAAAAGGACATAAGAAGGGCAATAGATATAGACCAGGAAAGATTAGGCAAAAGAATTGTTGTTGGAGGTTTTGGAAGAAAAATAGATGCCTCCATGATTTCAGCATTTACAAGTATATTCCCTCTGAACCTTGATTTGCTCACAAAGGAGGAAGTTTTAAATACCTATGCTCTCTTAAGGGAGAAATTCTTTGTGAAGAACTGTTTTTACCAGAACATAACCCATTCAGGGATAAATCTCTATCTGACACTTGAAATAGCAGAGGCACTTCTATACCTTGGTGAGGAAGAAGAGGCTCTTAGATTGTTTGACTCTGTAATATCCCTTCTTTCACCTACCTTCACATCACCAGAGGCAATAAACCCGAAGACACTGGGAGGGTGCGAAGGAGATGGACATCACGGATGGGCTATAGCAGAGATACTCCACTTTATAAGAAATATGTTTGTTCTCGAAAAAAATAAAAACCTGTATCTTCTCTCTGGAGCAAAAGATGAATGGTTTAAAGATGGGAATTGTATAAGTGTAAAGAATGCATATTCATATTTCGGTACTATAAATTTCAATGTAAAGATTGACAAGAAAAGTGTGGTAATAGAGCCAGAGTTTAGCTTCATAGAGGAGCCCGGGGAAATATTTATTAGAATGCCTGCTGATATTGATAAAGTTAGGGAGGGAAACTTTAAGAGAATGGAGAGAGATTACTTTGTATTCGGGAGTAAAATGGGGAAAGTTGTATTTGAAAGGAGAGAAGAATGAAAATTTTTGAAAAAATAGGGCTTAACGAGGTATACAGCTTCAAGAAGGGTGTAATATTTCTATTTTCCTTCCTTCTCCTTATGGGAATAATTCTACTGGCAGATCAAAATGTTATGTCTCCAAACATTCAGGCTATTGAAAACGAATTTGGTATAGGTGATAAAGAGATAGGAATTGTTGGATCTGCCTTCACCCTTGTTGCAGCTATTGTAACCCTTCTATGGGGGTATCTTACAGATAAATTTTCAAGAAAGTGGCTTCTTATATCTGCAGTTCTTCTTGGAGAAATACCCTGCTTTCTCACAGGATTTGCCCACTCCTATACTGAACTCTTAATTTTAAGAATCCTTACTGGAATAGGAATAGGAGGAACTGTTCCTATAGCTTTTTCTCTCATAGGAGATCTGTTTACAGAGAAACAGAGACCAAGAGCGCAGGCATGGTATGATGCTATAACTGCTATTGGTATTGTTTTTGGTATGGTAGTTGCTGGTTTTATCGGGCCTGTGTATGGATGGAGAATTCCCTTTTTGATCGTGTCTATACCTAACTTCCTCTTTGTTTTCGGTATGGCAATCTTTGGAAGAGAGCCTGAAAAGGGTGCAGGTGAACAGGAAATAAGAGACCTTGTACTGGGTGGAAAAAAATATAAAGGGAAATTAAAATTAAAAGATTATCTCTCCCTATTTAAAATTCCCTCCAATGTTTGGCTTTTTATTCAAGGAATACCCGGGACCGTTGCGTGGGGAATTATTCCATATTATTTAATTACCTTTTATTTAAGACATAAAAATTTCTCTGTTCAGCTGGGTACTGTACTATTAATAATTCTTGGTCTTGGAACGATAGTTGGAAAACTCCTGGGAGGTATTATAGGAAACAGGCTTTATCTAAAGAAGAGAAAATATCTCCCAATTGCCGCTGGTTTTTCTCAGCTTATAGGAGTTATACCTATACTTGTTACACTCTATTGGCCTGCAAAAGAGAGTCCCCAATTCTTAGATATAATTCCCCCTGCAATATTTGGATTTATTGGAGCATTGATAATTTCCTTTGCTGGTCCTAATGTCAAAGCTATGCTAATGGATGTAAATCTTCCAGAGCACAGAGGGGCAATCTCATCCATCTTTAATCTCACCGATTCTATAGGTGCTGGATTTGGTCCCTTTATCGGTGGATTGATATCATCAATGAGGAACCTTGATTTTGCAATGAAGGTTTCAGCTCTATTCTGGATACCATGCGGTATTCTCTTCTTTGTTCTTTCATTTTATCTAAATAAAGATGTGGAAAGGGTTAGAACTATCATGCAAAGGGTGAGAGTTGAAATGGAAAAAGAGTGATGTTTGAGTTTAAAAAAGTTGAGATAAAGGGAGAAATAAATTTAACAGACAAAAGAGAGAACTTTAACAGGGAAGGGGTCTCTTTTTTAAAGAAAGGAGAACTTGAATACAATTTAAAATTTGATAAGGAAATCTTCATAAAGGAGGTTTCTTTATTCTTAAACATTGATGGGAAGGTAAAGTTGTTTAGAAACGGATTTCAGTCATGGTCGCCCTCCTTTGAAATAGAAAGGGACACAAAAATTAAAAAACCTCTTCTTCCATTCTTAAAAATTAGTTATCTTGACCCAAAAGATGGCGGAGTAAAGGATTCTTATTTTTTTACATATATAAAGAGGGATAATACATATCACTTTCTTATGCCAGAAAACTATAACCTCCTTGTGAAGTTTAGTCTTTTAAAGGAGGGTCTTAAAATAACTTTTGAAATAGGAAAAAGTATTAGAGAAGTGAGTCTACCGAAAATAAAAATTTCTTCCAGATTTTTATGGAAGGGTGCAAAACAAAAGGTATATGGCTGGACATCCTGGTATAGCTACTATAGAAAAATCTCTCACCAAGAAATAGAAAAAAACATAAATTCTATTAAAACTCTCCCTATAAACCTGAACTACTTTCAGATTGACGATGGGTGGGAAATGTCAGTTGGAGACTGGTTTGAAAACGATAAATTTAAAGGAACCCTTAAAAAACTTGCGGAAGGCATCAATAAAAACAATGTTAAGGCAGGCATATGGATGGCTCCTTTTGTAGTGGAAAAAAGATCAGAAATTTTTAGAAAGCACAGAGAATGGATTCTAAAAGACAGAAATGGGAGAATGAAATTTGCCGGATTTAATCCTTTCTGGAGCGGGTTATTTTTCCCTTTAGATATTACGAGGGAGGATGTAAAGGATTATATTCTTGGAAGGATAAGATACCTTAGGAAACTCGGCTTTGATCTCTTTAAATTTGATTTTCTTTACTCTCTTTTTATACCCGGAAGGCATAAAAAAGACATGTCAAGGATGGAGCTCTTCTATGAAGGAATGAGGATATTAAAAGAAGGTGTAAAGGGAGGAGAAATTCTTGGATGCGGAGCTCCATTTATTCTCAAGGAAGGTTTATACGATATTTTAAGAGTAGGTCCCGATACAAAAGATTCATGGAGAGACTGGTTTCTTAATCTTATTGGATATGAAGGAGAAACCTCGGCAATGAACTCATTAAGAAATACTCTATCAAGAAGCTTTATCCCATCAAAATTCTTTCTGAAAGACCCTGATGTAATATTTCTTAAACCAGAGAAACTAACCAGAATTGAAATGGAAACCTTAATTATTTCAAACTTTTTTCTCTCTGACATAATATTTTTCTCTGATCCACTATACAAACTCAACAGGAACCACTTTTCTCTACTACTTAATCTAAAGCAGTATGAAGACTTTACTCTAAATGAATTCCAGTGGGATAACCAGCTTTTTAAATTTAAAGGTACAGTAGGTAATGGTTCTATCTCTGGATTTGTGAATCTTAGGGATAGAAAAGTAAAAATAGAAACTAAAGGTCTAAAGGAGATCCTTTTTAAAAAAGACAGGGATTTTTTGTATCCCCATGAAACAAGGGTGTTTATTGAAAGATGATACTAACTATAACACTTAATCTCTCTATTGATAGAACTCTTAAGATAGAGAGGTTATCAAGAGGAAAAACAAACAGAGTTGAGATCATTTCTTCTCTTCCAGGAGGAAAGGGAATCAATGTAGCAAGATGTATAAAGTCTCTTGGTGGAGATGTTTATGTAACAGGTTTTAAGGGTGGGAAAATTGGTGAATATATAGAGAGCAGCTTACTTAAAGAAGACATAACACCAATACTTTTTGAAATAGAGGAAGATAGTAGAATATGCAATATTGTTATTGAAAAAGATGGAACAGTAACAGAAATATACGAGAGGGGCCCAAAGATCTCTCAAGAAGAAAAACATGGTTTTTTAAACTTTCTTAAAGGCTTGAAGAAAAGATTCTCCCATGTGGTAATCTCTGGAAGCGTTCCTTTAGGTTTAGATTATGAATATTATAGAAAGATAGTGTCTCTACTTAAAGAAAAAAAGGTCTTTATTGATTTTAAAGGAAAATTTCTCGTTGAAGCCTTAAAAGAAAAACCATACTTTGTAAAGATAAATGAAGAGGAATTTAAAGCTACCTTTGGAAAAGAACCTGAGAGAGCGTTAGGGAAGATTGCAGAGGAACATGGAGTAGAAATCTTCTCTGTAACCCTTGGAGAAAAAGGAGCTCTTGCCTGCTTTAATAAAAAACTTTTCCATGTATACAGTAATTTTAAATTAAATGTGGTAAATCCTGTTGGAGCCGGGGATTCCTTTATGGGTGGTTTTGTTTACTCAGATTTTCTCAACAAAGACATCTTTATCTCTTTAAAAACTGCCCTTGCCTGCGCAATGAGCAACACAACATTATTTGAAGGAGGAAAAGCTAACTTAAAAATACTAAATGAAATATTTAATAGTGTAATAATAGAGGAGGTTTGACATGGAAAAATTTTTATGGGGAACAGCAACAAGCAGCCATCAGGTAGAAGGTGGAAATTTCTATAATGATTGGTGGGAATGGGAAAAGCTCGGTAAGATAAAAACAAAAGATTCATCGCACCCGGCCTGTGACCATTATAATAGATACAGAGAAGACTTTGAATTGATAAAATTCCTGAATAACAATTCTTATAGATTTTCCATAGAGTGGAGCAGGATTGAAAAAAGAGAGGGGGAATTTGACGAAAAAGAGATAGAGCATTATGTAGATATGCTAAGAGAACTGAGAAAACTTAACATTGAACCAATTTTAACACTTCATCATTTTACAATTCCCATGTGGTTTAAAGAGAAAGGAGGATTCTTAAATGAGGAATCCCCTAAAATTTTTAAAGCTTTCGTAGAAAGGGTTGTACCATATTTTAAAGATTATGTTAAATACTGGATAACGATAAATGAACCTGTGATACTTGCAATTCTTGGATACATGTTTGGATGGTGGCCTCCTGGAGAAAAGAGTTTTAAAAAGAGTATGAAAGTCATAAGAAATCTCATTCTTTCTCACATGGAAGCATACAAAGTTATAAAAACAAATAGGAAAGAATCTTCTGTTTCAATAGCACACAACATGATGCTTTTTTATCCTTACAGGAATTTCTTTCTGGACAAAAAGGTAGTTTCTTACCTATCAAACCTATACAACAATTTATTTCTTGATGCTCTAACTACGGGTATTATTAAAAAACCTTTCGGAAAAAATGAATTTTACAGTGATTTAAGGGATTCTATCGATTTTATAGGGGTGAACTATTACACGAGAATCTTTGTTCGGTTCCATCCTTTGAAAATTTTTCAGGAAAGAAAGGAAAAGGGCGTGGTGCTTACAGATTTTGGTTATGAATACTATCCAGAGGGATTATACGAAATTCTTCTTAATCTCAAGAGGTATAGAAAAAGGATACTTATTACAGAGAATGGAATAGCAGACAAAGAAGATAAATTGAGAGGGGACTTTATTAAAAAGAGCATTGATGCAATAAAGAGAGCTAAAGAGAAAGGAGTGGATGTGTTTGGTTATATGTATTGGTCATTAATGGATAACTTTGAATGGCTTGAAGGATACTCGATGAAGTTTGGGTTGTTTGAGGTGAATTTTGAGACACTTGAAAGGAAACCAAGAGATAGCGCTTACATATACAGGGATATAGCGAAAAATTATAATTTTTAATTTTTAGAATTTATGATATAATTATATTGGAAAAACTATAGAAAGGAGGTGTGAGATGAAGGAGTTTGATGCCGCTTATTATGGTGGTTTGCATTCAAAAGAGAATTTCCCGCTTCCTGTGTTTGGTAAATTAATCATAGGAGAGAATTCTGTAACATTTGATGTAAAACCTGACATGGATCCAATAACTATGGATTTGGTTAAATATCCAGAGGAGAAATTAGAGGTTTCTTACTCTGACATAGTGGATGTCACTGTGGAAGAAAA
>CAZNRO010000021.1:0-12820 GCA_964575745.1 uncultured Caldisericota bacterium
ACCAGCAGAGACAATTATCCCATTAAGCCCAAGATAAAGAAGCATCGTTTCTGCCTTAACACCTTCTATTGAAATATTAATATTTCCTGGAAGCTTTTTTTCAGGATGACCGTTCACATAAATTCCTTCTATCTTTTCAAATCTTTCAAGAATGTATTTCTTTAACTCTAAAATCTCTTTTATCTCTTTATCCATCTCAGATAGACCAATCTTTGCAGCCTCACCCATCCCGATTATCCCGGGAACATTGTGAGTTCCAGCACGAAAACCTCTCTCCTGATGTCCACCATCCATAAAAGGTTTAATTTTAACCCCTTTCCGTATGTAGAGAGCACCAACACCCTTTGGTCCATAAAATTTGTGGGCAGATATTGAAAGTAAATCAACATTCATCTCTTCAACATCAATGGGTATATGCGCAGCTGTCTGAACAGCATCTGTGTGAAAAATAATTTCTTTCTCCCTCGCTATCTCTCCAATTTCTTTTATAGGTTCTATAGTACCTATCTCATTGTTTGCGTGCATAACAGAAATTAGTATAGTCCTACCAGTAATGAGCTTTCTTACTTCATCAGGATCAACCATCCCAAACTTATCTACGTGTAAAAACTTGACACTAAAACCCCACTCTCTAACAGTTTTAAGAGAAGAAAGGACAGCACTGTGTTCTATTGGAGTAGAAATAATCTCTCCCTTCTCTTCCCAGTGATTTAAGGCTATTCCTTTAATAGCCCAATTATCAGATTCAGTTCCTCCTGAAGTGAAGTATATTTCTTTTCTTGAAGCATTTATAAGATCACTAACTTCCTTTCTTGCTTTCTCCATTTCCGCCTCTACTTCCTTTGCACCTGGAGAATAGAAAGAAGTCATGGGATTCTCATACAGGTTTCTGAAGAACTTACTGAACCTGTATAACACTCTTCCATCCACTCTTGTTGTTGCTGCATTGTTTAAATACACATACATTCTTTCTCTCCGTTACATGTATCTTTTCTTTGCTACTTCCAATATTTTTAATATAAATTCGTTATATGTGAAACCAGCCTTCTCAGCCATTTTTAAAATATCAGAGTAGTCTGGAACAAGAAGTGGAAGGGAGTTTACTTCGAGGATGAAGTAATCATTACCTTTAATTCTTATATCCATGCGTGCATAGTCTCTCAATCCGAGGGCGTAGAAGGCATGTTTTCCTGCATCTTCAACCTTTTTGTATACATCCTTGGGCAATCTTGCTGGGCAGTAGTATTTAAGCTCTCTGTCAAATTCATTCTTAACTCTGTAGGAATAAAATTTTTCCATTTCATCTGGAAGAACTGAAAAATCTATCTCAAGCAAAGGCAGAACCTGAGCATCTTTGCCGTTACCTATTATACCAAGGGTAACCTCTGCTCCATCAATAAACTCTTCTACAAGTGCAGGTTCACTGAATTCTTCATGGATTTTTTTAACCTGCCTTTTTAAAGAATCTCTATCATGAACTACAGAATCTTTTGTTAATCCAAGGGCGCTCCCTTCTCTAACCGGCTTTACAATGAGTGGAAATTTAGCTGAAAAGGCCTCTGGTATATCCTCTCCCTCTTTTACAACAAAAAATTTTGCAGTATTTACCCCATAATGTGAAATTACCATCTTCGTCACACTCTTATCAAGGCATAGAGAATGTGAAAAGGCACTTGACCCCGTATAGGGTATATTCATTAGATCAAGTATTGCTGGGACATGAACCTGTCTTGTGTCTCTTCCTCCGGAGGTAGCAAGGTTGAAGACAAAATCAACTTTTTTAACTTCTCTAATAAAGTTCTCATCAAATGGGATAAGAGATACTTCATATTTAACAGAGAGTGCATTTTTAACTGCCTCAACCATCTTTTCCTTGTTCTTTGATAGGGCTTCGTCGTGTACAACACCAATCTTTCTTATTTCCATTTTAACCTCCTTATCCTCTCCTTTTCAGTTAGAATCTTTCCGTCCTCATCCACTGCGAAGTTCGCGCCATTTATAACCTGAGTTATAGTCTCTCCCTTTGCCACAGAAAATCCTACAAGACCTGGTGCATCCATTATTCCTGTTCTAACTGTAGCAAAAAGGACCTCTGGGTCAAGCAAAGGATCCCTACTGCCCTTCCCCAGCTCTTCAATAGCCTCTTTTATTATCATAGCCTCCTCTTTGAGTTCTTTTACTCTTCTATCAACCTCTGGATCTTTTCTAAAATCGGGTAAACCAGACTTTGCCAGGATATTTGCCCTCTTAACCATCTTTATGCTTTCAATAATTTCTTTACTTGTTGCTCTCTCTATAGCCTCAGAATAAGAAACAACATGGATTATGTGCGGTTCAAGATAGGAACCATAGAACATGGATGAGACAAGTTGTCCCATAGCTCTAAATGGATCGGCAGGGAAGGAAAGAAGTCCTGTTCTTATCATTCTATAAGGAATAAAATTCTCATCTTTAAGAGATTCAACAAGCTCAATCTTTGCAAGCATCTTTGCAATATCCATTTTAGGAGAAAGGTTTGGAGGAGTATTAAGCATATACTGCTGAACATACCACTTAACGCCAAGTTTTTTAGCTATATAGGCAACAAGATAAGCATCAAAAACAGCTAAAGCATCGTGAGCATTCCTAAGTTCCCACTGGTGAGAGTCATTTACCTCCACTGGTACAGAATTCTCAGCATTCCACCTTATTGCCTCCATGTTTTCCTTTATGGCGGAAAGAAGGGGTCTGTCTGATCTTTTATCGAGGTCAGAATACCAGAAAATAGGGATTGCTGCCCAGGCATTGTTAATGGTCTCTTTTAAAACCTTTGCAAATTTTACAAGATTCCTTGTTCCAGCATAACACCGAACCAAAGGAAAATTCCCTCTTCTTGAAGCTTCGTACAGTTTTCTGAAATCATCTACGCTTCTTATGGGAGCTCCACCAGCACCATCTTGCTTTGGATCCATTTTCTCTGGTTCAAAGAAGTAACTTTGACAGTTCTGATCTGGAGCAATGGATATTATGTCAAGAAGCTTACTCTCCGAGAGTTTTTTAATCTCATCTATGGTTTCCTCAAGTGTTGGAAGACCTATGTGGTGTCTTATCAGTGGAAATGGTGATTTAAACTCTATCCTTTCAGGTAGGACTTGAGGAAAATCTTCTTCTTTTACAGGAACCTTACCTCCTCTAAGAAACTGAACAACATCTTCTATCTCTTCACTTCCATCAAACACTTTTTCAAACAAAGAATACTCTTTTGCAACTTTTCCCGTCTCTATTGTGCCACCAAAAACAAATTTTATATTTTCTGTGTCTATCTCCTTCAGCTTTTTTATAAATTCTTTAAGTAGTTTCTTTAAAGGTTCTTTTCCAAGTCTATATCCTATAGATACTATATCTGGTTTTGCCTCAATGATGGCACCTATTAATTTATCAATGGGAACTGCCCCCCCAAGATACATAACTCTATACCCCTCCTTTTTTGCAAGTTCAAGGAAATTAAGGAGCCCTGCTACATGTATATCGCTCCCAATCTCTGCTCCAAGAATCTTCTTACTCATTACCCTCCTCCACAATTCTTATAATCTCCTTAACTTTCTTGCCTTTAAGGCCAAGACTCTCAACAGTTCTTCCCTCTTTGCAAAAATCCCTTCCCATCATAATGTTAGCAAGTTGGATAACCGAGTTTATGGTGGGTGTCTTTATCCCCAGCTCTCTACCAAATGAAGCAATAGGTACAAGACTCATTGGAACATCCTCAAGAATATACCTATTCTGTATACTCGGTGGCGCCATTATACCCTGATATCCAGAGTTGTTGTGAATGGCCTCATGTAAGTTGCTTCCTACAACATCATAGGCATACTGAAGCCATCTTAAGGCGGTAAGAGGTTCTATACCGAACCTTCCCATTACATCGCACCTCTCTCTGTCAACTGCCTCAAGAACCTTTGCTACAGAAGGAGTTATTCCCTCAAGATAGAATTCAAACTTACCTGCTGTGGATTCAATTCTTGCAGCATTAAGGAGAAGGGATGCAGGATGAAAAACTGCCCCTATGTTATTGAAACTCGTATAAAGGACATTGGGAGCAATTTCAAACTCTGGAACTGCCTCTTTAAGCACCTCTTTTAGCTCTGGATTCCTTTTTGCAGGAAGAGCAGCAACAGGAACAGCATTTTTCATCTTGAATATCTTAACCACTCCTGGGTTAGACATACGGGATGCAAATACAAAAGTCTGAGCCTCTGCTATTATTACATCTTTCTTAACCCCAAGTCTTTTAAAGACATTCCTAAACTCTAAAGCTCCACCTGTTCTTCCGGGATTTAAGACGATTATTTGACCGTCTTCAACATATGGAGCCATCCTTTCAGCAATAGGTCTATGGGCAAAGGCAGGAAGAACTACCATCAGAAGCTTTCTTCCCTGAATAGCCTTTTTTATGTCCGTTGTAGCAAAAGCAATCTCAAATGTACCTTTAAAATCTGTATCCTCAACCTTTATCTTTTTTGTAGAAATAATAGGCGCTATTCTCCATTCACTTCTATTGTAAAGGCTTACATCAAAGCCCTTCATAGCAAAGTATGCAGCAAGTGCCTGTCCCCCGTTCCCCGCCCCTATGACAGAAATAGTAACCATCTCTTTCACCTCCTATTTGGGAAATTTTATTATAATCTATTATAATAATATCATATGAAGAGCCTTAAGAAAAGTATTATATTCGGTATAAGCTTAAGTATTGGAGTGATAATACTCATCCTTATCGTATCTATGATAAAGGAAGGAAGGGAAGTGCTCTTGTGGAAGATTAATATGGACTTCCTCCTTCTAAGTATCCTCATTGTAGTATCGTTATGGTTTATGGATGGGTTGAGGTTATATACGGTGCTGAGATTCTTCAAGGTAAAGATAAATTTGTTTAAATGTATAAAGATAAATCTTATCTCTTTATTCCTTGCAAGTATTACACCCTTTGGTTCAGGAGGTATGTTAGGAAAAATTTACCTATTATCAAGAGAAGGTATGGCTATAGGAGGAGGAACTGCAGTTGTAACTATAATATATCTTATAAATATACTGTTTTTTCTCCTGGCATCTACTTTATTCATCATATTTTTTAAAAGTAATCTTCCTCAAAATTTCTGGTGGAACAAGATTTTTTATCTACTGATAATTTCAATTGGTGGTTTCTCATTTCTGTTTTTCTTTTTTGCCCTAAGTCCAAAAAGACTTCTTAATCTAACAGAAAGATTCATGAAAATGAGATGGGCAAGAAAGTTAAGCGATGAAAAGAGAAAAAAAATTACAGATAGAATAAATAAAGATATCAAAAGGTATCATAGGGGAATAATGCTCTTGTTCAAAAGGAAAAGTCTTGTCCCAATATTAATCCTAATAACCCTTGGATATTGGTTTATCTTTCTAAACCTTTCGCCATCAATCCTTAAATCTTTAAATGTAAAATTTAACTACTTAAGAGCTGTCATAGCACAATTTATTTTCCATTTCTTCGTTGCCTGGGCCGGTACTCCAGGTGGTAGTGGTATTGCAGAAGCTGGATACTCATCACTATTCTCTTCCTTCGTCTCTTCTGAGAAAATATTTGCTCTCACATTCTTATGGAGGTTCTTCACTTACTATATATACCTTATACTGGGAGGAGTCTTTTCCATACCTGAAATTAAAAAGTTCAGCCTGAAAGATCTAACAGAACCTCACCATCAAAAAGAAGATTGATATTTTCCGGTGTTATCACCTCTTTCTTTACGCCCTTCTTAAGAACTCTTCCATTTTTTAAAAGGATAACTCTATCGGAGAGAAATTTTACAGAACTCAAATGATGAAAAACACTTATCATACTTTTTCCCTCTCTCTTTACTTCAAGGAGTATCTTTAAAATTCTGGTTCTAAACCTTAAATCCAGGTGAGAAAGGGGCTCATCTAAAAGAATTATGGGAGTTTCTTGAGATAGAACCCTTGAAAGGAGGGCAAGCTGCTTTTCTCCTTCAGAGAGAGACAAAAAATCCCTTTCCTTTAGATGCAGGATCCCTACTCTATCCATCCAGTATAACACCTTATCATAATCAGTTTTTCTAACAAATCCATTTATGTATGGAGTTCTACCGAGGAGGACGTAGTTAAACACAGTTAATGGAAAAGTAAGACTTGGCCTCTGGGGAACATAAGAAAAAATCCTTCCTCTCTCCCTGCTGTTTAATTTTAGAGTGTCTCTCCCTTCAAATTTGACGTTTCCTTCCTCTGGCTTTATAAAACCAAGAATTATCTTTATAAGCGTAGATTTTCCACTTCCATTTGGACCAAAAATTGTTAAAGATTCGCCCTTTAAAAGGCTGAAACTAACGCCTCTTAGTACCTTAATTCCTTTCCTGTATGAAAAGTGAATATTATTAACATCAAGAATACCTACCATGGTCTTTCCCTCCATAGAATATAGAAAAAGAAGGGAACTCCAAGGAGAGAGGTAATTATTGATACAGGTATCTCTGTGGGTGAAAACACTGTTCTTGAAATAAGATCAGAGAGCATAAGAAGTGCACCTCCAGATGCAACAGATAGAGGTATGAGTTTAAGATGATCTGTTCCATATATTCCTCTTAGTATATTCGGAACCATCAGCCCTATAAAACCTATAATTCCTGACACATACACACTGCTTCCTGTGAGTAATGCAATGAGAATTAGAAGAATTGTTCTTGTAAATACCACATTTACTCCAAGAGATGCTGCTTCATGCTCTCCTAATATGTAAACATTTAAAGGTAGGTACATGAAAATTGAGACGATAAGAGATAGAAAGAAGAAAGGTATAATAACTTTCACACTTAGCCATGTTGCGTTGGATAAACCGGTCATTGACCAGAAAACGGATTTGTTTAAAACATCCCTTCCCCAGACTGTGAACAAAGAGGAAAAGGAGGAAAAAAGGTAGTTCAGAGCAATACCCGAGAGAAGTAGAATCAAAGGGGATATCTTTCCCTTGATTCTACTTATCATAAACACAAGAAAGGTTGAAAACAAAGCTCCCACGAAAGAAAACACAGAAAGAGAGTGTGCAAATAAACTATCCAGACCAAGAAAGAGAGAAAGAGTTACAAAAAAATTTGCTCCAGATGATATACCAAAGAGATATGGGTCTGCAAGAGGATTAAGGAACAGGGTTTGAGAGAGAAGCCCTGCAAGAGAAAGTGAGGCTCCCACAAAGAACGCACTTATTACCCTTGGGAGCCTCACTTTTAAAATTATCTCTTCTCCACTTGAGGGGTGAAAAATAAAAAAAATTATCTCCTTAAACTCATATTCAACAGCTCCGAAGGAAAGTGAGAGTATAAAAATAAGAAAAAGAATTAGGATAAGAGAGGGGATAAAATATTTCTTCACTATCTCGTTAAAGAAGCTGTGGGAAGAAGTTTAAAACTTTCTCCATGAATGAACCTAAAGAGTTCATAAAGCCCATCAATTATCCTTGGTCCAGGTCTAAATATAATGTCAGGATCTATAGTGTAAATCCTCTCATTCTTTACTGCATCAATATTCTTCCAACCCGGTCTCTTTGTAACCTCCCCTGGATCAGCTCCCATATACCCAAGAATTATAATCTGAGGATTCTCTTTTATTATGTATTCCTGTGAAAGCATGGGCCAATCTCCTTTGGCATCCTCTGCTATATTTATTCCTCCAGCCTCTTCAATCAACTTTCCAACAAAAGTATCCTTTCCCACACTCATGTATGGATTGTTCCATATCTCAAGATAGACCTTCTTCTTCTCAAACCTTTTTACTTCATCATCTATCTTTTTCCTCTTCTCTTTCAATCTAAAGAGAAGTTCACTTGCCTTATCGGGATGATCAGTTATGTCTCCAATTAACTCAATAAGAGAAAAAACGTCCTCAATGCTTCTTGGGTCAAAGGCAAGTGTTTTTATACCCATGTCTGAAAGTCTCAAAAGTAAATCCTTGGGATTGCCTCTTGCTCCAAAAACAAAATCTGGTTTTAGGGAGATTATCTTTTCAACATTCGGGTTGGAGAAACCCCCAACTTTTTCTTTGTTTAAAGCACCCTCTGGATAGTTACAGAAGTCTGTAACACCCACTACCTGATCTCCTGCACCTACTGCAAAGAGAATCTCTGTGTTTGAGGGAGCAAGGGAGATGATTCTTTTTGGAGGACTATTAAACGTAACTTCATTTCCAAGGTCATCCTTTACCTTTAACACAGGATACACATCGCCATTTATAATTATCTTTCTCTCAGTAGAATTCCATCTAACCTTTAAACCAAAGAATTCAGAAAGATTTCTCAAAGGAACTGCTGTTCTTCCACCTTTGATGAAAGGGGCAAAGTAGAGATTCACAGGAACACCATTTACAAAAGCGGTTTTCTTCCCTATAAAGAAAACTACCTGAGTATAGGCATTTTCAACTTTGATAGATCTCGTATTTGCATCCCATTTTACCAGTGCATCCACTGCATTGGAAAAATTTCTCAAAGGAACTACTGTTCTTCCATTTTTAATGAATGGGGCAAAGTAGAGACCTACTTCCTTCCCGTTCAAATAACCTTTGCTTGACCCAATCTTAACTGTTAAGGTGATCTCATGTGAATAGGAAACCTTCTTAGGTGTAATGGTAAATAGAAGTGAAATAAGAATTAGAGCTAAAATTAACTTTTTCATTATACACCTCCTATCCTTTCCGCGAAGGCGGAAGGCGATTTTGTATCAGGCAGGTTTCCTGGCTCAGGGGTAATAGCGCAAAATTTACCTCTTAAGCCTTCCCAGGTCTTCCCCAGTGACTTAAGAGTAAGTGCTCCCCCATCACAGTTGCGGGACAGCAGCGGATTCTCACCGCTTTCCCTACACCTGACACAATTAAATTCTATCACAAAATTTTAAATCATTACAACTTGCATTAGCATAAGTTCTAAATTATTATTAAAGAAAAAGATTTAAGGGGTGATGAATGGAGAAAAGCTTGATAGGTTATATGATGGATGAGGAAAGGGCTGTAATGGAGGCAGAGAGGTGCCTTTTCTGTTACGATGCTCCGTGCGAAAAGAAGTGCCCTGTCCATCTTCCAATATCACGATTTCTGTTTATGGTGAGGAACAAAGATTTTGTTGGAGCAACAAAACTGGTTAGGGATGCTCACGCTTTTATAAACACAGCTGGATACGTCTGCCCTGAAGAGATGCTATGCCAGAGTGTATGCACAAGAAGTCAGATTGACTCTCCTATAAACATAAGGGAGGTACACAGATTTCTTACAGATAACTTTGATGTGGAAAAGTATCTTTCTCTTCCAGCAATGGATAAAGAGGAGATAGCTATAATTGGAGGAGGTCCTTCTGGTCTTTCGTGTGCCTTTGAGTTGAGAAAGATGGGATACAAACCTGTTGTATTTGAAGAAAGTGAGTTAGGAGGTATTCCAATTCAGGAGATATTTGAAGAAAGGCTCCCTTACGAAGCTACTAGAAAAGACGCTGAATTTATCGTCAAAAATTTTGTCTATGAAATTAAAAGGGAGAAGATTATTAAGATAGAGCCTCTATTAAACAAATACAAAGCAGTTTTCATAGCGATTGGACTTACAAAAGAAACAGAACTTAAAATTAAGGGAATGGAACTTAAGGGAGTGTATAAAGCAAGGGATCTCTTAAGAAAGATAAAAAGAAAGGAAAACTTACCAGATCTTGGCGAAAGAATTGGAATTATAGGAGGAGGAAATGTAGCCCTGGAAATAGCAAATACACTTAAAACTCTGTTTCCCAATAGAGAAATTTTAATAATATACAGAAGAGGACTCTCTGACATGAAAGCGTTTCCCGAAGAGATAGAAAGAGCAGGAAGAATTGGTGTTAACTTCTATTTCCAGTCCATTCCAGAAGAGATTGTAGGAGAAGGAAAGGTAGAGGGAATAAAAGTAAGTCAAACTAAACTGGTAAAAAGGGATGAATCTGGTAGAAGAAAGCCAGAAAGAATAGAGAGAAGCGAGTTCGTAATACCTCTTACATCTCTTATTACTGCTATAGGTCAAAAGATTGAGGAGGTTTTCCCTGAAATAGAGAAAGAAAGGGGTGTAATAAAAGTTAATGAAAACTTAATGACAAACATTCCTGGAGTTTTTGCAGGAGGAGATGTGATAAATGGAGGAGACACAATTACAAGGGCAGTAGGGGACGGGAAAATGGCAGCAAGAAAAATAGATGAGTATTTAAGGAGGAAGAAAGATGTTTAAAAGAAAGGATTTATCTATAGATTTTCTTGGCATTCATCTTGAGCATCCATTTATTCTATCTGCCTCCCCTCCCACAGATGAGCTTGAAATGGCAATAAACGGACTTGAAGCAGGATGGGCAGGTGTAATACTTAAGACAACCTCTGTAGAGGGAACTGAAGTTGATCTAAAGTATCCCATGATGTCTTCATTTGGTACTACATCTAAAAGGATAGTGGGACTTGGTAATATTGACCTCATATCAAAGTATCATATTGACGAGGTGGAAAAGAGAGTAAAGATACTTAAGGAAAGATTTCCAGAAAAACTCGTGGGAGCAAGCATAATGGGAGCAAAAAAAGAAGACTGGCAGACTCTTGTTTATAGGCTGAAAAAGGCAGGTGTGGACCTTATTGAATGTTCCTTCTCATGTCCTCAGGGAAGTATGGGAGAGAGTCCTGGAAGAATGCTTGCACAATCTGTCTCAGCCACAGAAAAGGTTACAAGGTGGGTGAAGGAGGCAGCAGGTGATACTCCTGTGCTTATAAAGATAACCCCGCAGGTAACAGACATAGTAGAGGTTGCAGAAGCTGTAAAAAGAGGTGGAGCAGATGGAATAACTGCAAGCAACACCATCCCTTCAATACTTGGAATAGATATATACTCCTTCGAACCCTATCCCACAGTTTTCGGGAAAAGTTCCTACTCAGGTCTATCTGGAAATGCAATAAAACCTATAACTCTAAGGACAATAGCAGAGATTAAAAAGAACGTTGATATAGTAGTTTCTGGGAATGGTGGAGCGTATTCATGGAGAGATGCTGTTGAAATCATGCTTGTTGGTGCAAGCAATGTACAGTTCTGTACTCTTCCCATGCATTATGGTTTTAGGGTTATTGAAAGCCTTCTCTCTGGACTATCCCATTATCTTGAAGAGATGAACTTCTCCTCTCCCATGGATATAGTGGGTAAATCCCTTCCAAGGATAATACCCAACGAGGAACTTCCAGAAATAGAAGTTAAAGCACATATTGATGAAGATAAATGTGTTGGATGTGAACTCTGCTATGTCTCCTGTAGAGATGGAGGACACATGGCAATAGAATTGAGGGAAGATACAAGAGTTCCCAGAATCAATGAGGATAAGTGTGTTGGGTGTGCAATGTGTATGCAGGTCTGCCCTGTAAATGCAATTCATATGGTGGAAAAAATGGACTCTAAGGAACATATTTTTGTAAGGAAGTAAAATGAAAACTATAAAGATAAATTTTGTGCTTAACGGGGAGGAAATTGTAGATGAGGTACCTGTGAACATAACTTTACTTGATTACTTAAGGGATTATCTCCGTCTCACCGGTACAAAGGAAGGTTGTGGAAAAGGAGAGTGTGGGGCATGCACCGTTATAATAAACGGAAGGAGCGTAAATTCCTGCATGGTTCTTATTCCTCAGGTGGACGGGAAAAATGTTTTAACAATTGAGGGTTTGTCAAAGGATGGAATTAATGAGATTCAGGAAGCTTTTGTAGAGGAAGGTGCAATACAATGTGGATTCTGTACTCCTGGAATGGTCATGAGTACATACTACTTACTATCAAAGAATCCTCACCCGGACGAAGAAGAAATAAGGGAAGGGCTGTCTGGAAATTTATGTAGATGCACAGGCTACAAAAAAATCATAGAAGCTGTCAAAAGAGCAAGTGGGGGTAAGAAATGAAGGAATTTGAGTATCTGAAACCAAGAGATTTAAATGAAGCACTCTTTTTTGCCAGAGAGTACAAGCACAGGAAAAAATTTCTTGCAGGAGGCACAGATCTTATTGTCAGATTAAAAGACAATCTAATTAGAGAAGACTACCTTATAGATATAGGAGAAATCAAGGAACTTAAAGGCATAGAGAGGAAAAATGGTGAAATTTACATTGGACCAACAACAACGCACTCAGAGATAATTGAATCCCAGATAACAAAAAAGTATGCACCTTTACTTGTGGAAGCAGTTAAAACTATAGGATCGCCCCAGATAAGAAATAGAGGAACAATTGGCGGAAATGTTTGCAACGCATCTCCTGCAGGTGATTCAATTCCTGCCCTTGTGGTCTCAGAAGCAAGATTTGTTATAAAATCTCTTGATAATGAAAGAACCATAGATATAAAAGATCTCTTCCTTGGACCAGGAAAAACTTCCATAGGGGATGATGAGATACTTTACAGAATAATAATACCTGAATGGAAAGAGAATGAGATCGGATTTTTTAATAAACTCGGGCAGAGAAATGCTATGTCAATCTCCATAGCCAGCGTAGCAGTAAAACTTGAGAGAGAAAAGGATAACAAATTTAAAAAAGCGTCTGTATCTTTTGGAGCAGTCTCTCCAGTGGTGAATAGAGCAATCCGGTGTGAGAATTTACTCACAGAAAGGGAACTAAATTCAAAAGATTACATATTTGAAGCTGCAAGTTGTGCTGTGAATGAAGTAAACCCAATAACAGACGTAAGAGCAACAAGAGAGTATAGAAAAGAGGTTTCAAAGTACTTACTCTATGAGAGTCTTCTGAGCTTGTTGGGGATTGGAGGTTAGTCATATGAAAATAAAAGTTGA